>JANORU010000287.1:0-3346 GCA_031415475.1 Hyphomicrobium sp. | reverse complement strand
GCGGGATTGCGCGCGGCCCTTGTCGTTCAGGGGAATATCGACCTGGCCCTGGTAGCGCAGTTCTGCGTTCCAGTCGGTTTCACCGTGGCGGATGACGTAGAGGGTTAGATTTGCAGTCATGCTGTATTCCCCCTCTCCCCGCTCGCGGGGAGAGGGCTGGGGTGAGGGGCAGCAACACGTTCGAACAAGCGGCGGCCCCTCACCCAAACCCTCTCCCCATCGAAGGCGGTGGGGAGAGGGGATTGGTTTCAACCTCCGTCGCCCTTGACGACGGATATGTCGGGCGCGTCTTCGTTCTTCATGCCCTGGACATGATAGCCGCTGTCGACGTGGTGGATTTCGCCGGTGACGCCGCGCGACAGATCGGACAGCAGGTAGACGCCGGCGCCGCCGACGTCTTCAATGGTCACAGTTCTGCGGAGCGGAGAATTGTATTCGTTCCAGCGCAGGATGTAGCGGAAGTCGGAAATACCGGAGGCCGCAAGCGTTTTGATAGGCCCGGCGGAAATGGCGTTGACGCGAATGCCGGTTTTGCCGAGGTCGGCGGCCAGGTCGCGCACGCTGGCTTCGAGCGCCGCTTTGGCGACGCCCATGACGTTGTAATGCGGCATGACCTTTTCGGCGCCGTAGTAGGTCAGCGTCATGATCGAACCGCCGTCGGTCATCAGCTTCTCGGCGCGCTTGGCGAGCGCGGTCAGCGAGAAGCACGAAATCAGCATGGTCTGGGTGAAGTTCGCTTCACTGGTATCGACATAACGGCCATCGAGTTCGTTCTTGTCGGAGAAGGCGATAGCGTGGACCAGGAAGTCGAGCCGTCCCCAGGTCTTTTCGATTTCGGCAAACAGCGCGTCGATTGAGGCGGCGTCGGCGACATCGCAGTGCACCACAAGCTTGGCGCCAAGTTCGGCGGCGAGCGGCTCGACGCGCTTTTTCAAGGCGTCGCCCTGATAGGTCAAAGCGAGCTCTGCGCCTTGATTGGCGACGGCCTTGGCGATGCCCCAGGCAATCGAGCGATTGTTGGCGACGCCCATGATGAGGCCGCGCTTGCCTGCCATCAGGTTGCCTGCCGGCACGCCTCGGCCCGCCTCTGGGTCGGCCATACGTCGCATATCCTTGATTGAAAACCCGATTTTGGCGGTATCCTACACAATCAACCGGGCCGGTCCAGATGGCCGAAGGCGCAGTCCCTGCGTCAGTTTGGGGCTAAAGCGCCCGCGACCGGCGCTTCGGGCGGCGGTCAAATGCTTGTTGTGCATCGAGAATTTCAAACAGGTTACGTTCCACCCAGCGGTCAAGATTGCGCACCAGCCGGGCCAGTTGCTGGCCCAGTGGCGTCAACCGGTACTCGACCCGGGGCGGGACTTCCGCAAAGGCCGTGCGAGCAACAAACCCGTGACGCTCGAGGTCACGCACGGTTTGAATTAACATTTTTTCCGAAATGCCGTCGATGTGGCGGCGCAACTCGCTGGTCCGTTTCGGGCAGTCTGCCAGGGAGTGGAGAATAAGCAGTGCCCATTTTTCTCCAAGCAGATCGAGCACGAGGCGCGAACGGCAGGCGGCCTTGAAGACATCGGGCTTGAGCGTCACGCGCAAATGGCTCCCATGGAAAATGCAAAACTTACTGGAAGGTAGGTACTATACCAGAAGAAAGCTATTGGCTAGGAGTCACGCCCGACCACTACGGCCCCAATGGGATATGCTCGATGAAACTTTACTACACGCCCGGCGTTTGTTCGCTGGCGCCGCATATCGTGATGCGCGAGACCAACACGCCGGTCACGCTTGTCAAAACCGACATTCGCGCCACCAAGACGACCGAAGACGGCGCTGATTATCGGACCACCAATCCGCTCGGCTACGTCCCGGCCCTGGAACTCGACGACGGTACTGTTTTGACTGAGGTCTCGGCGATCGTGCAGTATATTGCTGACAAAGCCGGCGCGACGGACCTTGCTCCGGCGAACGGCACGATGGACCGCTACCGGATGCAAGCGTGGTTATCTTATGCCGGCACGGAGCTGCATCGCAATTTCACGCCGCTGTTCAATGCGGCGATGCCAGACGCGGCCAAGCAGATTTTCCGCGAACGGCTTGCAACCCGGTTTGCCCATCTCGACAAGCATCTCAACACCAACGATTACCTTATGGGCGCCAAGTACACGCTGCCGGATGCCTACGTCTTCGTCGTCTTGCGCTGGACAAAGCCGCTTGAGATCGATCTGTCGCAGTACCCGGCGCTCGAGGCCTACCGATCACGCATTGCCGGGCGACCTGCGGTTCAGGCCGCACTTCAGGCGGAAGGTCTCGCCTCTTGAGCAATCCGTTGACTTAGCCTTCCAGGTTCCACACGCCATTCGGTTGACGGCAGGCGACGCCCTCGGTTTTGCGGGTCTTGTCGCCGGTCGTCAGCATGACAATCAGATGCCGGCAGATGGCGCCATCGGCATTCTTGAACGACGATGTCGGCTGCACGATGCCGGACAGCCGGCCATTGGACCGGTGCCAGACGTAGGTTGAACCATCACCGACTTTGGAAAGCGCGTGCTGGACACTCGTCAACGCGGCGAGTTCATCACTTGGACCAAGCGCACCACCATCGGACGGCGGCTTTAGATCCGCGAATTTCGGCCGTGAGGATTTCTTGCGGGCTGATGGGCACGAGCACTCTGGCTCGGTTGCTTGCGGCTGGGGGTGTTGGCCCGGTTGATCGGCCGCCGAGGCATAGTTCGGCGCCATGAGCACGAGGGCTGCCAAGGCGAAACCGATTGCCGCCCCCGCGGCAAGGGAGAACGCGACGTGGTTTTCATACATAACTCGCTACTCTTCACTCTAACACTGGACGCAACATCAGAAGCCGTCCACCAGGCTCCATGCGAGCAGAATGCCGGGCCCAGGTTAAATTCAACTGAACGCTTGTGCCAGATGTGCGAATATTTTTCGTGTGTTAGGGTCTGATTAACGGATGCGGCGGGGCGAGACGTGGACAAATCCAAATCGGCGGGTGCAGAGACGACGGGTGAATTCTGGAACGCGGTCGAGCCGTTCCTGCTGTTCGAAGGCTGGTTTGGCGAAGCCAGCGCCAGTGAGCCGAGCGACCCGAATGCCATGGCATTGGCGACTGTCGATGCCTCGGGCCTACCCAACGTGCGCATGGTCTTGCTGAAGGGCCTCGATGCGCCGGGCACACATGGGCGTGGCTTCGTCTTTTATACAAATCTGGACAGCGCCAAGGGGCGCGAACTCGCCGCCGAACCAAAAGCGGCCTTGGTGTTCCATTGGAAGAGCTTGCTACGGCAGGTGCGCGTGCGCGGGCCGGTGACGCCGGTCAGCGATGCCGAAGCGGATG
>JANORU010000286.1:0-4022 GCA_031415475.1 Hyphomicrobium sp. | reverse complement strand
AAACTGCAACTCGCGATGAAGGTGCCGGGCCGATGAGTGAACGCAACGAGCTGCCCACCAGAGCGTGGCAGCGCATGCTATCCGGCCGCCGGCTCGACCTCCTCGATCCCTCGCCGGACGACATCGAGATCGAGGACATTGCTCATGGGCTCGCCCGCGTCGCGCGCTGGAACGGGCAAACGGTCGGCGCACATGCGTTCTCGGTCGCGCAACACGTCTTGGTCGTCGAGGCGATCGCTGCGGATTTAAATCCGCACTGGACACGACCCGACAAGCTCGCAGCCCTTCTGCACGACGCTCCCGAATATGTGATTGGAGACTTGATAAGTCCATTCAAGACCGCCATCGGCCTCGACTACAAAGCCTTCGAGCGCCAACTTCTGCGCGCCATCCATCGGCGCTTTGGGTTGCCCGCCGATCTGCCAGTCGAGACAATGTCAGCAATCAAGGCGGCGGACCGGATCGCGGCCTACTTCGAGGCAACCGGCATCGCTGGCTTTTCGGTCACGGAGGCCCTGCAGTTCTTCGGCACGCCAAATGGACTTTCCGACCGTTTGAATACGGAGCTAGCGTCTCTTAAGCCACTGCCGGCAACTGAGGCGCAACAGCGCTTCCTGGAAAGATTCCAATCGCTCGTGTGAATGCATGTCGGGCGCGCACTGAAAAATCGCGCTAACGCCAGTGTTATCCGGGCGTTGTGACGGACGGCACGAACAGGACCGGAATAACAGTACCGGTGCCGCGTTATGCTCCTAGCTGGCCTGCATACGGGAAAATCACTTGTTCCCAAAATCGCCATGATCGAGCTCTAGCTGGCTCACAGGCTGCGCAAGGGAGTATATCCATGATTTCAGACGCAAATCTGAAACGACTACCGCGCGAAAACGTTGAAACCTATCCGGTTCGCACCCCGTCTCAGCGGCCCGAACTGGCAACCGTCGAGATCGGCCTCAACGCAGCCATCGTCGCTGTGATCGACAACGAACCGATGGTGCTCGTGGTCCGCGAGACCGGTAATGATGCGTCGTCTCCGGAAGGCTTGCCATTCGGCCCGTTCGCACCGCGCGAACACCGCACACTCGAAGGCGGCTTGAGAGCCTGGGTCGGCGAACAGGCCGGTCTCGATCTCGGCTACGTCGAACAGCTCTACACCTTCGGCGATCGCGGCCGACACACGGACCCCGGCGATGCCGCCCCGCACGTCGTGTCCATCGGCTACCTCGCACTCACCGAAACGAGCCAGATCGAAGATCCGCAACGCGGTCAGTGGCGCAGTTGGTATCACTACTTTCCGTGGGAAGATTGGCGCAAGGGCCGCCCGGAAATTCTCGAGGCCGAGATCTATCCCAAGCTCAGAGAGTGGGCGGAACGGCCCGTTCCAAAGGGCGCGCCGCAGCGTCCGGTCAGCCGCGAAGATCGCGCCCGCATTTGCTTCGGTCTCGACGGTACAGCCTGGGACGAAGAAAAAGTTCTTGAACGCTACGAGTTGCTCTACGAAGCCGGTCTCGTTGAAGAAGCCCGCCGCGATGGTCGCGAAGCGGCTCTCTCATGGTCACCGGCTCCGAAGTTCGGCGCCTTGATGCGGTACGATCATCGCCGCGTTCTGGCGACCGCCATCGGCCGCACGCGCGCCAAGATCAAGTATCGCCCCGTGGTCTTCGAATTGATGCCGCCCGACTTCACGCTGTTTGAATTGCAGCGAACGGTCGAAGCAATTCTTGGGCCCCATCTCCACAAACAAAACTTCCGTCGCCTTGTCGAAGGCGCGGGACTTGTCGAACCGACAGGCGATGTGAAGACACGGACCGGAGGACGGCCGGCCAAGCTCTACCGCTTCCGTCGTGAAGTCTTGCTTGAACGGCCGGCACCGGGCGTTCGCGTCAAGCCAGGCCGCGTTGTCTGACGCATAGTATTGATGGCCGCCGCGCGCGTTTCCCAACCGCACGGCGGTCGTGCGTTTCTCACTCGCGTGAAAGTTTGCAGCGGCATCTGGAATTTCGTTTGCCGTTCAACTACATTAGACGTCAGTGAGAATGCTCTAACTGAGCATATTAAAAGCGTATCCGGCCTTTGCCGGCCTTTCACACGCCCTAGTTATGCTCTGTGCGAGCACATCAAGGGCAGGGAGTGACACGAATGGTTCAGGTTTCACTGCCAATCAGTGCCGCGACGGCAAAGCCTGCGCCTAAGTCCGCATCGCACGGCATCACGTTCACGCCGGCTTTGGAGCGCGAACTGGCGCCGCTCTACGAGCGCGTGAAGTCGATCGTCACGCCGATGGAGTGGCGGCACTATGCGCCGTACGTGAAGGCCATCAACGAGTTGAAGAAAAAGCGCAACGCGGTTGTGCTGGCGCATAACTACATGACGCCGGAAATCTTCCACTGCGTCGCCGACTTCAAGGGCGACAGCCTGCAGCTGGCGCGCGAAGCCGCCAAGACCAAGGCCGATATCATCGTTCAGGCCGGTGTGCACTTCATGGCCGAGACCTCCAAGTTGATGTCGCCGGACAAGATGGTGCTCATTCCCGACCTGCGCGCCGGCTGCTCGCTCGCCGAGTCGATCACTGCCGAAGATGTGCGGCTGCTGCGCGAAGCCTATCCCGGCGTGCCAATCGTCACCTACGTCAACACCTCGGCGGCCGTGAAGGCCGAGTGCGATATCACCTGCACCTCCTCGAACGCCGTCAAAGTGGTCGAGAGCCTCAACGCGCCACGCGTGTTGTGCATCCCCGATGAATATCTCGCCAAATATGTTCAGACCAAAACCAAAGTCGAGATCATTGCATGGCGCGGCCATTGCGAAGTTCATGAGCGCTTCACGGCCGAGGAACTGCTGCAATATAAAGCCGACAATCCGGGCGTGAAGATCATCGCCCATCCCGAGTGCCCGCCCGACGTCATCAAGGTTGCCGACTTCACCGGCTCGACCTCCGCCATGATCAACTATGTCAAAGAGAAGCGGCCCAAGAAGGCGCTGCTCGTCACCGAATGCTCGATGGCCTCGAACGTCGCCGCCGACGTCGAAGGTGTCGAATTCGTGCGGCCGTGCAATCTCTGCCCGCACATGAAGCGGATCAGTCTGGAAGCGATCTACGAAAGCCTGCGCGATCTGAAGCACGAGGTTCTGGTCGACCCTGATGTTGCCGCTCGCGCGCGGCGCGCGGTCGAACGCATGGTCAACCTTACAAACTGAAGAAGCTTGGCGAACTGAAGTCACTCGACGACCAAAAGTTACTGGCGGCTCCGGCATCCGGAGCGGGACGGCTCAAGGCGAGGGCAGCCATGGCCAAGACAAAGCGACGGACGTTCGACGGGTTTTCCGACCCAGCAAGCCCGCTTGGGCCGGGTGATGTCGTTATTATCGGCGCCGGCCTCGCTGGTCTCTACACAGCGTTGAAGCTCGCACCGTTGCCCGTCACCATCATCGCCGCCGCCCCCCTTGGCGAAGGCTCGTCGAGCGCATGGGCGCAGGGCGGCATCGCCGCTGCAGTCGGCGACGGCGATACGCCGGATGCGCACGCCCAAGACACACTCAATGCCGGCGCCGGCATTGTCGACGACGTCGTTGCCCATCTTGTTGCCGAGGAAGCCGGCGACCGGGTGCGCGACCTGTTGAAGTTCGGCGTCCCATTCGACCGCGATCTCGAAGGCCGATTGGTTTTGTCGCGCGAAGCCGCTCACTCGGCCAAGCGGATCGTGCGCGTGTCCGGCGACGGCGCCGGAGCGGCCATCATGCAGGCGCTGATTACCGCCGCCCGCAACACGCCGACCATCCGCGTCCTGACCGGCTACGAGGCCGAAGACCTGATCCTCGACAACGGCCGCGTCAAGGGCGTTCGGCTGAGCCACGGCACGACGCGCGGCAGCGGCAATTACGAATTGATCCCGGCGAGCGCCGTCGTGCTGGCAACCGGCGGCGTCGGCGGACTGTATGCCGTCACGACCAACCCGGGCTACGCGCGCGGCGAAGCGATTGCCTTCTCCGCTCGCGCCGGCGCGGTGATCGCCGATCCGGAATTC
>JANORU010000285.1:0-6618 GCA_031415475.1 Hyphomicrobium sp. | reverse complement strand
CTTGGTCACGGTTTTTGGCGGGATCCGCGCCATGGTTGCGACGGTCGCTTCGATCTCTTTGGTGGTGATCTTCTTCTTGCGCTTATTCTCAGGCACCAGCATTTGCGACGCGCCGGTTTCATCGATCACATCGATCGCCTTGTCGGGCAGCTTGCGGTCGTGAATGTATTTCGCCGACAGTTCCACCGCCGATTTGATGGCCTCGTTGGTGTACTTGATCTTGTGATAGTCCTCGAACACCGTCTTCAATCCGCGCAGGATCTCGATCGCGTCTTCGACGCTCGGCTCCTTGACATCGATCTTCTGGAAGCGGCGAACCAGCGCGCGATCTTTTTCAAAGTGCTGGCGGTATTCCTTGTAGGTCGTCGAGCCGATGCAGCGCACCGCACCCGACTGCAAGGCCGGTTTCAGCAGGTTCGAGGCATCCATCGCCCCGCCTGACGTCGCGCCGGCCCCAATGACGGTATGGATTTCATCGATGAACAGGACCGCGCCGGGATAGTTCTCGACCTCCTTCATCACCGCCTTCAAGCGTTCCTCGAAGTCGCCGCGATAGCGTGTGCCGGCCAGCAGCGCGCCCATGTCGAGCGCAAAAATGGTGGCGTCGCGCAACACTTCCGGCACTTCGCCGCGAATGATCTTGCGCGCCAGGCCCTCGGCGATCGCGGTTTTGCCGACGCCGGGATCGCCGACGAACAGCGGATTGTTTTTCGACCGGCGGCACAGTATCTGGATCGTCCGCAGCACTTCCTGCTCGCGGCCGATCAGCGGATCGATCTTGCCGTCGCGCGCCTTGCGATTGAGATTGACGCAATAGGTGTTGAGCGCGTCCTGGCCGGGCTTTTTCTCTTCACCCGCCTCGGCTTCGGAATTCTCTTCCGCGCCCCGCACCATGCGCGGCTCGCTCATGCCGGCCCGCTTGGCGATGCCATGCGAAATGAACTGCACGGCGTCGAACCGCGTCATGTCCTGCTCCTGCAGGAAGTAGGCGGCATGGCTTTCGCGTTCGGCGAAAATCGCGACCAGGACGTTGGCGCCGGTCACTTCCTCGCGGCCAGACGACTGGACATGGACGACCGCGCGATGAATGACGCGCTGGAAGCCGGTCGTCGGCGTCGCTTCCGCGCCCGATTTCAGAACCGGAGACTGCAGCTCGCCGTCGAGGAAATCATTGATCCTCTGGCGCAGCTGGTCGAGATCGACGTTGCACGCCTTGAGCACGGCCGCGGCGTCGCGATCTTCGATCAGCGCCGCCAGCTGTTGTTCGAGCGTCTCTTACTCGTGGCTGCGCTCGTTAGCGTACTCGAGCGCGCGATGCAGCGCGGTTTCCAGGCTCTTTGAGAATGACGGCACAGTGACCTACTCTTTCTCCATAGTGCATTGCAGCGAGTGACGCCGCTCTTCTGCAATCGCTAGGACCTGCTTCAGTTTCATCATCGCAGCCTCTGGAGAATATCGGCCGCATGCCCATTTCCCCTTGTAGTGGATTGATAGCATCACCTTTACGGCTTTTTCCCTCGGCAACTCGAAGACGTCCTGCAGAACTTGAACGACAAATTCCATTGGTGTCCGGTCGTCGTTGTGCAGGAAAACCCTAACCTCTCCTTCTAACGGAGCTATCTCTTCTTGAACCCAGCTCGATTCAGGAAGCTGAATCCTGGGAAACAATTTTTGCAGCAGCGGACTGAGGGCCAGCCGGATCATTCTTTCTCCATAGTGCATTGTAGCGGGTGGCCGTGTTGGCGCGAGAAGTCCATCACTTGCGTAACTTTCGTCTCGGCGACCTCGTAGGTGAACACGCCGCACAAGCCGACTCCCTTGCGATGGACGTGAAGCATGATCTTCGTGGCATCCTCGCGGCCTTTGGCGAAGAACTTCTCCAGCACGTGAACGACGAACTCCATTGGCGTGTAGTCGTCGTTCAACAGCAGTACCTTATATAGGGAGGGCTTCTTGGTTTTTGGACGGGGCTTGGTGACAAGACCGGATTTTTCATCCTTGTCGTCGTCCGACCCGCGGATGGGAACTTTGGGTGAATTCCCGCGCGGCGGCTCTTTTGCCATGGCATGAGGGGGTGTCTCAAGGCACGGCGCCGGCGGCGAAAGCTCCACCCCGGTCAAACTCTCAAGCCCGTCTGCACGTGGCAACGACATTCCGTCCCCCAAAGGGTTCGCGGGCTGCTCCGCAGTTACAGCGGTATACGGCGGCGCAAATCTGATGTTCGCCGAATCCCGGCCGCCTCGCAATTAAAGTTACGTCACCTGACCACCGTTGACCTGTCGGAGTGTCACTCTCATGCCATCTCCGACGAAAAAAGCCCGGGCTGAACCCGGGCTCATCTCAATCGCACCTGCCACAACGCGCCTGGGTTAGCGGCCGTTCTGGAACGCCCGTTCGACAGGCTTGTACGCGTCCTTCGCCAGATTGGTGTACATGCCGCCGATCTTGGTGATTTGCTGCACGTAGTCCTCATAGGCCCGCTTGGCGTAGGTGGACTGGATTTCCATGGCCTGCTCGGGCGACTTGGCCGACAGGACTTTTTCAAAAGTCGCCGTGCCTTCTTCGAAAGCGCGCTTGGAATAGTCGGTCATTTCGATGGCGATCGCCTGCCAGTTCTTGGTCCACTCGCCCATCATGCGCATGGCGCTGTCGACATTGGTCTGACCGAGCTTCTGGTAGTCCTGAAAGTTGTTAATCATACTGGCACCTCTTCCCTGGTCTGGCCTCGCTCGCGAGGCGCAAGAACGCGCCGGACAAAGGGGCTCGCCGGCTGCCGCTAATCCGTTAATTTAGTTGCGATGCAGCATTTTCGCAATACACTTTTCGCGCGCGCAATAAAGTTGCGCAGCCCTCTCTTTTTACCGAACTCGCCATTTACCGAACTCTAGGGTCGATCGTTTACCCTGTTGCCTTGGTGTCTCCTAAGCCAAGCCCAAAAGCCGCCGCGAAACAGAGCGATAAGGCCAAACACGGGGACCGGCCACCGGACGTAAGACCCGGGGTCCAAGGCAAGAAACGACGATTTTTCAGGGTTTGAGGGCGTTCAGTTCGTGAGTTTCAGAGTTTCGAGCCGCAGCTCCGTTGTAGGTGCCGCCTTGATCGCCATGCTGGCGGTTGCCGGTCCGGCCATCGCCCAGTCGGGGCGAGGCGCGGCCATGGTGATTGACGCCAACACGGGCGCGGTCCTCGTCGACCGCGACGGCGACGCGCCGCGCCACCCGGCCTCACTGACCAAAATGATGACCCTCTACCTGACCTTCGAACAGATCGAAGCCGGCAAGCTGAGCTACGGCTCGACGCTGACTGTCAGCGGCCGCGCCGCCGATGCCGACCCGTCCAAACTCGGGCTCGATGCTGGCGACAAGATCCGATTGATCGACGCCATCAAAGCGGTAATCGTCAAATCGGCCAACGACGCGGCCGTCGTGCTGGCCGAGCGGATCGCCGGCAGCGAGCAGGAATTCGCCGCCCTGATGACGCGGCGCGCCCGCCAGATCGGCATGAAGTCGACCGTGTTTCGCAATGCCTCGGGGCTGCCCAACGACGAGCAGGTCACGACTGCCCGCGATATGCTGACGCTCGCCATGCGCCTGCAGGATGATTTCCCGCGCCACTACGGTCTGTTCTCGCTGCAAAGTTTCTCGTACGGCGGCAAAACCCATCGCACCCACAATACGCTGATGGGCCGCTTCCCCGGCATGGACGGCATCAAGACCGGCTACACGCGCTCTTCGGGGTTCAATCTCGTCTCATCGGTCAAAACCGGCGGCAAGCACGTCGTCGGCGCCGTCTTCGGAGGCGCCAGCGCGGCGGTTCGCAACGCCTACATGCGCTCGATCATGTTCAGCGCGCTCGATGATGCGTCGGCCAAGCGGACACGCTGGCGAGACCCGCAGTTGGTCGCTGAAGCCCGCCCAGCCAAACGCCCCGCTAACAAGAACATCGCCGCTCTGGCGCCGCCGGCCCCGCGGCCTGCCGTGCGCGCCGAACAAGACGCGCACCGCGCCGCGACCGGTCCGGATTGGCAAGATCGCGCCGCTCTGTCCGCGCTCGCGGCCGAGGAACCATTTGCCGGCGAGCCGGCGAGCGAGGATCAGCCGTCGATCGCGCGCGCTGCGGCCAACGAACCAATCCTCGATTTTGCAGCCCTTCGCGCCACACTTCGCAATGCCCGTGAGGAAGCCAACGCCGCGTCCAGTGAGAAGAGCGGCGACGGGCGCGCCTCCCAAATCGCCGAACTGGCCCCGCACCCGGACGCCCCCGCTAGCGATACCGAGACCGTGGTCGTCAAATCCAATCGCGCAACGGGAACGTCTCTCGTGCTCGGCCGCGCGCCGGGAACGCTGGCCGCCCAGGCCGAGCGCTTGAGTGTCGCCTCAATCGTCCCGGCCAGCGCTGAAGTCGAACAGCCAACTGCCATGCCGGCCTTCGAGCAGCCGCAACATCTTGGCGGACCTTCTGCAACGGGCCCGACCGCCTACGATATTCAGATCGGCGCCTTCGCCAGCGCAACCGACGCCGAAGACATGATGGCGCGCGCCCAAAGTGCGGCCGGCGCCGCGCTCGACGGCCACGCCGCCATGGCGCTGCCGCTCGAAATCGAGGGCCGGCAGATTTATCGCGCCCGCTTTGCCGGCTTCGATGCCGCCAAAGCCGAGCGCGCCTGCCAGGACCTTAAACGCAGCGCCTTCGAGTGCCGCGTCGTCGCGGCTCAGTAAATATCCTGATCACTCAGCCTTGCCGTCGGACAGCAGCATGACGTTGCCGCCGGTCGCGGTGATGTCGTCGGTGCGCACCCGCTCGGTCGCAAAGCGCGCCAGATAGTTCGGTCCGCCAGCCTTCGGGCCGGTGCCCGACAAGCCTTCGCCGCCGAACGGATTGACGCCCGGCACCGCGCCGACTTGGTTGCGGTTGACGTACAGATTGCCGACGCGGGCGTGCTCGGCAACATAAGCGGCCGATGCTTCGATGCGGCTATGAAGCGCCAGTGTCAGGCCGTAACCGGCCTCGTTGATGGCAGCGACCACCTTGTCGAGGCTGTTGCGGCCGAACCGCACGACATGCAGCACCGGACCGAACACCTCGCGTTCGACAAGTCCCATGCGCTCGATTTCATAAGCGGCGGGCGTCACGTAAGTGCCAACCCGGCACGCCGCCGGCAGCATCAGATCGACGAGTTCCTTGCCCGCTGTCTGCATTCTGAGCTTGTGGGCTTCGATACCGTCTTGCGCCACTTCATCGATCACGGGGCCGATATCGGTCGCGAAGTCGATCGGATCGCCGATGGCGAGCGCTTCGATCGCCCCTTTGAGCATCTCAATCGTCCGGCCGGCAATTTCGTCCTGAAGGAAGAGCACGCGCGCCGCCGAGCATCGCTGCCCGGCGCTGTCGAACGCCGACCGGACGGCATCGCGCACCACTTGTTCCGGAAGCGCGCTGCTGTCGGCGATCATGGCATTGAGCCCGCCGGTCTCGGCAATCAGCGGGATCATCGGCCCGCCGCGTTGCGCCAGCGCCTTTTGGATTGCAGACGCGGTATCATTCGAGCCGGTGAAGACAACGCCGGCAATGCGCGGGTCTTTGACGAGAGCCGCACAAATCTGGCCATTGCCAGTGACGAGATGCAAAACCTCTTTCGGCACGCCCGCTTCGTGCAAAATCCGGGTCGCGAGAAACGCCGTGATCGGTGTCTGCTCGGCGGGCTTTGCCACCACCGGATTGCCGGCCGCTAAGGCCGCCGCGATCTGACCGGTGAAAATAGCGAGCGGGAAATTCCATGGCGAGATGCAGGCGAACACGCCGCGCGCGCGCAGATCGAGCCGGTTGGTTTCCCCGGTCGGGCTTTTGAACACTGCGGGCGCCCCAAACGAGCGGCGGGCCTCGAACGCGTAATAGCGGAGAAAATCGGCCGCCTCGCGCACTTCGGCGAGTGCGTTGGGAATGGTGCGGCCGGCTTCGCGGACGATCGCTCCGATCAACAGCGCCCGGTCGCGTTCAATCAAATCGGCGGCCATATCGAGAATTTTGGCGCGCGCCGGTCCACCCAACCGGTCCCAACCGTGAGCCGCAGCCTTCGCCGCTTTGAGCGCGGCACCCACATCATCGGCTGTTGCATCCATGACGGTGCCAAGCCGCTCGCGCCGGTCGTGCGGGCAGATGCGATGGCTGGCCGCCGGACCGCCGAGAAGGAGTTCGCCGGCAATGATCGGCCCAGCGGCGAATGGCGATTGCAGCGCGGCGTTGACCTCATCCTGCAGCCGCTGGCGCACGGCACCATCGTCGAGCGCCAGCCCGCCCGAGTTCTTTCGATCCGGCCAGAAGATCTCGCGCGGCCGGACGATCAGCTTGGGCGTGTCACCCGACGCGCGCTCGGTCTCGGCCACTTCGACGGGATCGCGAATGATCTTGGCAACCGGGGCCGCATCATCGGCGAGGCGATTGACGAACGAGGTGTTGGCGCCGTTTTCGAGCAGACGGCGAACGAGATAGCCGAGCAGGTCTTCGTGATCGCCAACCGGCGCATAGATGCGGCACGGCTTGGTGTTGGCGCCCTTGGCCGTCACCTCGCTATAGATCGCCTCACCCATACCGTGCAGGCGCTGGAATTCGAACGGCGTT
>JANORU010000284.1:0-4756 GCA_031415475.1 Hyphomicrobium sp. | reverse complement strand
CGACCCATGCGTGCCGGGCGTCATGCCCTTCGCGGCTTCGGTGGTTGCGAGAATAGCGCCGACCGGGAAGCCACCGCCGAGGCCCTTGGCAACCGCCATGATGTCAGGCGTGATGCCGGCCCACTCGTGCGCAAACAGCTTACCCGTACGGCCCATGCCGCACTGAACTTCATCGAAAATCAGCAGCAGCCCGTGCGTGTCGCACAGCTCTCTCAGCCCTCTGAGGCACTGCGGCGGCACCACGCGCACGCCGCCTTCGCCCTGCACCGGCTCGATCAGAATTGCGGCCGTTTCAGGTCCAATGGCCTGTTCGAGCGCCTCGTGATCGCCGAACGGAATGTTGTCGAAGCCACCGGCGTCGGGTGCGAAACCTTCCAGGTACTTCTTGTTGCCGCCAGCCGCGATCGTCGCCAGCGTGCGGCCATGGAAGGCGCCGTCGAACGTGATGATGCGATTGCGCTCAGGGTTGCCCGACACGAAGTGATAGCGGCGCGCGGTCTTGATGGCGCCCTCGCATGCTTCCGCGCCTGAATTGCAGAAGAACACCGTGCCGGCGAACGTCACCTCGGTCAGCCGTTCGGCCAACCGCTCCTGGCCGGCCACGCGATAGAGATTGGAGGTGTGCCAGAGCTTGGCGGCCTGCTCAGTCAACGCCGCCACGAGGCGCGGATGGGCATGGCCCAGCGCATTGACGGCGACGCCCGATCCAAAGTCGAGAAAGCGGCGGCCATCATTGGTGACAAGCCATGAGCCTTCGCCGCGCTCAAAGACGATATCCTGGCGGGCGTAGGTCCCCATCACCGCCGGAGACGGGCCCCGGCCGGTGGACTGTTGGCCTAACTTACCTGCTGGCCGCGGTTCCGTCATACCGCCAAACCTGTCGCAAAAATCAAAAAAGCCGCCTTTTCGGCGGCCGGACAAGCGGCGGTGATACTGAATAGCCGCAGGGCTGTCAACGCGCCACAGGCCGTTCTGAATTCGACGACGGTTACGGAAATTACGGGGATCACCAATGCACAGCCCCGAGATTCGGGCTCCGGCGAATCGATCTGTTGCGCCCCGGCCACTTGTCTCTGTCAACGCCAGAGCGAACGGACGGCCGAGCTTGTAGACGGAAATCTAGTTATTGTAGGTTGACCTCGTCCGGCCACGAGATGTCGCGCTTTGCGGCGGCAACTCGCTTGTACAGTTTGTTTTAGTGTGCCGGGCACGCGTTGAGGGTTTGAGTACTCCCTCCCGGGACCAGTTGTGTCCCGCTTCAGTCCGCGTGCGTCTTAGTCGAGTTCCCAGTCAAGCGTTTGTAACTGTTTGCTTTTCGCGTCGAGCCGCGCGTCCGCGCGCGTTCCTCATCGCGTCACAGCAGGCTTTTTGTCCTGGCGCGCGCCAATCGGGCTGCGGCGCCTCCTGATCTCTTGCGAGGAGCACCATACCATGGGCTGGAACGATGAGCGGGTCGAGCAACTGAAGAAGCTCTGGGGCGAAGGCCTGAGCGCCAGTCAGATCGCCTCCCGGCTCGGTGGGGTGACGCGCAACGCCGTTATCGGCAAAGTCCATCGTCTCGGCCTCTCGGGCCGGGCAACGACATCGCGCTTGAAATCGCACCGGCCGAGGCCGCGCGCCGCCGCTGCGGCTGCAGCCGCCAAGCGGATGGGCAACAAATCGCGCTTCGGCCAAGTTGGTAACCCGGCTCTGCGCGCGCTCTACCAGCCGGACGCTGAGCCGTACGTGCCGGCCGTTGAAGAACTGGTCATTCCGATGGCCGAGCGCAAAACCATCCAAACGCTGACCGAATGCCATTGCCGCTGGCCGATCGGTGATCCGCAGCTGCCCGACTTCCATTTCTGCGGCAAGACCAAGGTCGCCGGCCTGCCGTACTGCGAATTCCACGCCCGCCGCGCCTTCCAGCCGCCGCAGGCCCGTCGCCGCGACCGCGAAGTCATCGACATGCCGATCGTCGCCGCACTTCCTGCGTCTTCGGTGAAGGAAGCCGTGGAAACCTGACACGACCGCACGGCCCATTGGCAGCGGGGGATGGAGAAGGCCGGAAGCCCGGGGGGCGCTTCCGGCCTTCATTTTGTTGTCATGAGCACAAGTGCCCATTCATCGAACGTGTTCCGCCTGGAACAGCGGACGTCCCGGAATTTCGCAATTGTCGCCTCACGTTCGCCAAACCTTGCCATCCCGGTTGGGTTTGTTGCGCGCATCAGGTATTTTGAACTGTGGAGGTCGCATCATGATTGCAGATCGCAAGACTTTGGCCCTCGCGGCTTTGAGTTCCGTACTCTTGCCGGCTGGCGCCGCGTTGGCGGCCGGCGACCCGAGCGGCGTCTGGTTGAACGATACCGGGCGCGGCGCCATCGAAATCAAACAGTGCGGTGACAGCCTGTGCGGCCACGTTGTCTGGCTGCGCGACACCAATGACCGCAAGGGCTGCGGCCGCCAGATCATCGGCGAAGCCAAGCAAGCCGGCTCAGGACTGTGGGACGGCGGCTGGGTTTACAGCCCGGAAAAAAAGCGCCGCTACGATGTCGAGCTGAAGCCGCTGTCGGACGGCTCTCTGCGCGTTAAGGGCTATGCGGGAACGAAACTGTTCTCGAAAACGATGATCTGGACCAAGGCGCCGTCCGATCTGCAGCGCTGTGGCGAGACCGTTGCGGCAGTCAGCGAACCCGCGCCGGTGGCGAAGCCTGATGTTGTTCCCGATGTCGTGCCGGCCCCGGTTGTCAAATCCGAGCCGGTCGCAAAGAGTGAACCCGCTCCCACACCGGCGCCCGTCGCCACACCCGAAGCCCCGAAGATCGTCAACCCAGCTCCGGTCGAGGCCGCCAAGAGTGAACCAGTGCCTGCTGCCGAACCGGCTCCGGCTCCAGTCGATGAAGCCTCGACTGAAGAGTCCGACGGCGGCGGCGAAAAAATCGCGCTCGGCGATATCCTCGATAAACTGTCCGAGATCGAAAAGGAAACCGGCTACGGCTTGAAAAAGATCGACGACGGTACCTGCCGTCTCAAGGTCCCGTTCGCGACCATCAAGATCAAGTGCGCGGAGTGAGGCCGCCGAACGAACTCGGCCGCACGCACGGCAAAACGCAAACGCCCCGGGCCAAGTGACTTGGACCGGGGCGCTGCTGTGCGAAGCAACTGTGGAAGCTTGTTACTCCGCGGCCTGCGTCTGAGGCCGGTCCGCCGCCGTGACACCCATACGGGTGGCAACACCGGCGCCATACCTCGGATCACATGCAGTGAAATGCACGACTTGGCGGACAATGATCTCCGTGGGCACGCCCTGCATGGCCGCGGCGATGTTGTCCATCAACCGTCCCTGCTGCTCGGCCGTCATCAACCGGAACAAATTGCCCGCCTGCGTATAGTCGTCATTGCCGAGCCGGTGATTGTACCGGTCGGCGTCGCCTGAAATCTTGAGCGGCGGCTCGCGATAGGCAGGTGCTTCGGCAGGCCCGTTGACCGAGTTCGGTTCGTAATAGGCATCCGGATTGCCGGTATCGTTGCGGAAGAACCGCATGGACCCGTCTTTGTGATAGTGGTGCACCGGGCATTTCGGAGCGTTGACCGGCAGCGCCTCGTAGTGCGTGCCGAGCCGGTGCCGGTGCGCATCGGCATATGAGAAAATGCGCGCCTGCAGCATCTTGTCGGGCGAGAAGCCGATGCCCGGCACGATGTTGGACGGCGAGAAGGCCGCCTGCTCGATCTCGGCGAAATAATTGTCCGCGTTCCGGTTGAGTTCGAAAATGCCGGCCTCGATCAGCGGATAGTCAGCGTGCGGCCAGACCTTGGTCAGATCGAACGGATTGTAAGTCGTCTTTTCCGCGTCGAGTTCCGGCATAACCTGAATCATCATGCGCCACTTAGGGAAGTTGCCCGCCTCAATCGAGCCAAACAGCTCTTCCTGATAGGACTCACGGCTCTTGGCGACGACGCCGGCACCTTCGGCGTTGGTATAGTGCTTGTGGCCCTGCAGCGTCTTAAAGTGGAACTTGACCCAAAACCGCTCGCCCTGCGCATTGATGAGCGAGAAGGTATGCGAGCCGTAGCCGTTCATAAACATTGGCGCGACCGGCAGGCCGCGATCCGACATCAGGATCGTGATCTGATGCACGCTTTCCGGCGACAGCGACCAGAAATCCCACATCGCCGTCGGTGACCGCAGATTGGTGCGCGGGTGGCGCTTCTGGGTGCGAATGAAATCCGGAAACTTCATCGGGTCGCGGACGAAGAATACCGGCGTATTGTTGCCGACGAGATCCCAGTTGCCTTCGTCGGTGTAGAATTTCAGGGCGAAACCGCGCACGTCGCGCTCCGCGTCAGCCGCGCCGTTCTCGCCGGCGACCGTCGAAAATCGCGCCAGCATCTCGGTTTTTTTGCCGACCGCACTAAACACCTTGGCGCTGCTGTAGCGGCTGATGTCATTGGTGATCGTGAGGGTTCCGAATGCACCCCAGCCTTTGGCATGGACGACGCGCTCGGGAATGCGCTCGCGGTTCTGGTGGGCGAGCTTTTCCAGCAGTTGATAGTCCTGCAGCAGCAAGGGACCACGCTCGCCGGCCGAGAGAGAGTTCTGATTGTCGGCGATCGGGTTGCCGCCGGTCGTCGTCAGGGTCTTACGCTGTGTCATACGTTTCGCGCTCTCAACGTTTTTAATGGGTCTGGGGGGCTCAATTTTATCGCCAATCACATCAAACTCTTTCAGTTCTTTTAAATCCAGGTTTTTTACGGCCACCTGGTAAAAAAGATCAAGATG
>JANORU010000283.1:0-4813 GCA_031415475.1 Hyphomicrobium sp. | reverse complement strand
ACCGGCCATCCGCGCCGCGAGGAGCTGAAACAGATGTACGGCTGGTTGAAACCGGCCGTTGCCGTTCCAATGCACGGCGAGGCTCGGCATCTGCTGGCGAACGCTCAGCTCGCACGCGAGGCGGGCGTGAAAACCGTGGTACCGGCCTTCAACGGGGAAATCGTTCGCCTCGCGCCGGGGCAAGCAAAAGTGGTTGACGATGCGCCGGTCGGCCGGCTGTTCCGCGACGGCAAACTGATCGTACCTGATGACAGCGAAGGCCCGGTTCGGGCGCGGCGCAAGTTGGCGTTTTCCGGTATTGTCATGGTTGCCTTCGCCATGAACCGGAAGGGTGAACTGCTATGCGATCCGGACGTCGAAATTGATGGTGTACCGGAAGAGGATCGCGACGGCGAGTCCATGCTCGACCTTGTGCTCGATGCGGTCGAGGGCACATTGGAAAGTATTCCGGCGGCCCGGCGCAAGGATGCCGCCATGGTCGAAGATGCCGTCCGGCGCTCGGTGCGCTCGGCTGTCGCAGAGGCTTGGGGCAAGAAGCCGATCTGCAAGGTCATGATTTCCGTTATCGAGGGTAAGGCCTAGCGAACCAGGCGACGTAACGCTAAATAGACCGCCAATAGTTTGCCTTTGAGACGCAAGGATACGTCGCATGATCGGACGCCTCAATCACGTTGCCATTGCCGTGCCAAATCTCACGGCTGCCATTGACAAGTACAAGGGCGCTCTCGGCGCCGTGATTTCCGATCCGCAGGCCGAGCCCGATCATGGCGTGACGGTCGTGTTCGTCACGCTGCCAAATACCAAGATCGAATTTCTGGAGCCGCTCGGCGCCAATTCGCCGATCGCCAAGTTCCTGGAAAAGAATCCGGACGGTGGCATTCATCACGTTTGCTATGAGGTCGATGATATTCTGGCGGCCCGTGATCACTTGAAGGCGCAGGGTGCGCGCGTGCTTGGCGACGGTAACCCGAAGATCGGCGCCCATGGTAAGCCGGTGCTGTTCCTGCATCCCAAAGACTTCCTCGGCACGTTGACCGAACTTGAGCAAGCCTGATGTCATTGTCCCTCGGTCTCGCTCTCTACTTCATGATCTGGTGGCTGGTGCTGTTCGCCGTTCTGCCGTTTGGTGTGAAGACGCAGGCGGAAGCCAATGACGTCGTGCCGGGCACGCCAGACGGTGCACCGGCCAAGTTTGCCATGCTGAAAGTGTTCCTGATCAACACAGTTGTTGCCACAGTCGCGTTTGCGTTCGTTTGGATGGCGATCGAAAACAACTGGCTTGGCACGCAGATGCCGCTTGAGGATCCCCCGGCCATCGAGACCAAGTAGCTGCGCTACCACGACAATTGCCGTCTATTCCGCCCGTGCTTCGTCCACCTTTAAGGCGCCGTTCGCCATTGCCGGGACGCGCCAGACTGGCTATGCACCGCTAGGTCCGGCGTGACGCGCCGGGCCTCTCCGCTCAAGCCGCCAAGGGTGCCATGCTGCTATCGCGCTATTTCCTGCCTGTGCTTCGCGAAACGCCGAAGGAAGCGGAAATCATCTCGCACCAATTGATGCTGCGCTCCGGCATGATCAAGCAGGCCTCGGCCGGCATCTATTCGTGGCTGCCGCTCGGCCTTAAAGTTCTGAAAAAGATCGAACAGATCGTGCGCGAGGAACAGAACCGCGCTGGCGCTGTCGAACTGTTGATGCCGACCATCCAGTCGGCCGACCTGTGGCGCGAGAGCGGCCGCTACGAGGCTTACGGTAAGGAGATGCTGCGCATCAAGGACCGCCACGACCGCGACATGCTGTTTGGCCCAACGGCGGAAGAGGTCGTGACGGCCATCGTCCGCGACGGCATCAAGAGCTACAAGAACGTGCCGGTCAATCTCTACAACATTCAATGGAAGTTCCGCGACGAGGTGCGGCCGCGGTTCGGCGTCATGCGGGGCCGCGAATTTCTGATGAAGGACGCCTACTCGTTCGATCTCACGGCGGAAGCATCGCGGGCCACCTACTATAGAATGTTTGCATCTTACCTGCGCACGTTTGCCCGCATGGGCCTCAAGGCGGTGCCGATGAAGGCCGATACCGGTCCGATCGGGGGCGATCTCAGCCACGAATTCATCATTCTGGCCGATACCGGCGAGAGCCAGGTGTTCTGCCACAGGGACCTGATCGATCAGCCCGTGCCGCCTGCCGATCTCGACTACGGCAGCAATCTGGAACCGTTGTTCAAGTCCTGGACCACGCTCTACGCCGCGACCGAGGACATGCACGATGCCAAGCGCTTCGAAGCCGGAGTCCCGGCTGACAAGCAGATCTCGGCGCGGGGCATCGAAGTCGGCCATATTTTCCACTTCGGCACCAAGTACTCCGAGCCGATGGGGGCGAAAGTTCAGGGGCCAGACGGCCAGCAGGTCACGCTGCAGATGGGATCCTATGGCGTCGGCGTCTCTCGCCTTGCGGGTGCGATTATCGAAGCCAGCCACGACGCAGCGGGCTGCGTTTGGCCTGTGCCGGTTGCACCGTTTGAGGCTGGCCTTATCAATCTGAAGGCAGGCGACGCGGCAACCGATGCGGTCTGTTCCGATTTGTACGCCAAGCTCAAGGCAGCGGGGATAGATGTCTTGTATGACGACACGGATGACCGGGCCGGTGCCAAGTTCACGACCATGGACTTGATCGGTGTGCCCTATCAACTCGTCGTCGGACCGAAGGGTGTCAAGTCGGGCGAGGTGGAAGTGAAGCACCGCAAGTCCGGCGAACGCGAGACCCTTCCGACCGAGGCCGGATTGAAGCGTGTGATTGACCTCATCACCGGCCAGCGAATTCTGGCCTAATCGATAGCGAGCAGGACCGAGCCCATGACCGCCGCCGTCGATACCAAGCCGTTTGCGCCATTCGAGTGGCTGCTGGCCAGCCGCTATTTGCGGGCACGGCGCAAGGAAGGCTTCATCTCGGTCATCGCCGGATTTTCGTTCCTTGGCATCATGCTCGGCGTCGCCACGTTGATCATCGTCATGGCGGTGATGAACGGCTTCCGCAAGGATCTGTTCTCGAAAATCCTCGGCCTCAATGGCCATATCGTCGTCTACAAATCGGGCGAGCCGTTCAGCGACTACATGCCGTTGGCGGAAGCGATTGCCAAAATTCCGGGTGTCAAAAGCGCCATGCCGCTGGTCGAGGGCCAGGTGATGGTGTCCTCCAGCGTGCAAGCCCTCGGCGGCCTGGTGCGCGGTCTTGCTGAAAAGGATTTGAAGTCGCTGCCGCTGATCGCCAGCAACGTTCGGTTCGGCACGCTTGACGGCTTTGATCAGAGCCGCGGCATCGCCATCGGCAAACGCCTCGCCAGTGCGCTCTATGTCAACGTCGGCGATACTCTGACGCTTGTCTCGCCGCGCGGGGCGGCAACACCGTTCGGCACGGCGCCGCGCTCCAAGCCCTATCCGATCGTCGCGATCTTCGAACTCGGCATGTCGGAGTACGACAAGTCGATGATTTTCATGCCCCTGAGCGAGGGGCAGAAGTACTTCAACAAGGGCACCGACGCCGACGTCATCGAAGTCGTCGTCGACGATCCGGAAAAGGTCGACGAGCGGTCCGAAGCCATCCGCGCGACCGGCGGGTCCAATCTTGTCGTCACTGACTGGCGGCAGAAAAACGAGACGTTTTTCACCGTGCTCGAAGTCGAGCGCAATGTGATGTTCATTATCCTGTCGCTCATCATCTTGGTTGCTGCCCTCAATATCATTTCCGGCATGATGATGCTGGTCAAGGACAAGGGCCGCGATATCGCCGTGCTCAGAACGATGGGCGCCAGCAAAGGCGCGGTGATGCGCGTGTTCCTGATCACCGGCGCGTCGATCGGCATAGTCGGCACGCTTGCGGGGCTGATCCTCGGGATTGTGTTCTGCTGGAACATCGAACCGATCCGGCATTTCGTCACCTGGGCGACCGGCACGCCGATGTTCAACCCGGAAGTCTACTATCTCACCAAGCTTCCCGCCGAGATCAACCTGGTCGAAACCGGATCGATCGTGCTGATGGCGCTCGTGCTGTCTGTCTTGGCCACTCTTTACCCGTCGTGGCGGGCCTCGCGGCTCGATCCCGTCGAAGCCTTGCGCTACGAGTAGGACACGATGCTCGATACGCCTGTCACAACAGCTGTTCTGAAACTTGACGGGCTTCGCCGCTCGTTCAAGCAGGGCGAGCGCGAAATCACGGTACTGCAGGGTGCGAGTGCAGAATTCTTTGGCGGGCAGACAGTTGCGTTGGTTGGTCCGTCCGGCGCCGGCAAATCGACGCTTCTGCATATCGCCGGGCTGTTGGAGCAGCCCGATAGCGGCTCGGTGGTCGTCAACGGCCGCGATTGTGCGAAACTCGATGACGGCGAGCGGACACGCGTTCGCCGCGCCGAGCTTGGCTTCATCTATCAGTTCCATCAGCTTCTTCCCGAGTTCTCGGCGCTCGAAAACGTCATGCTGCCGCAAATGATCCTTGGGTCTTCGAAGAAGGTCGCGGCGGAACGGGCGGCAGAGCTTCTCACGTCGCTCGGCTTGCAGGACCGGCTTGAGCATCGGCCCGCACAACTCTCGGGCGGCGAGCAGCAACGCACCGCCATTTGCCGGGCGCTTGCAAATAGGCCAAAACTCATCCTCGCCGACGAGCCGACCGGCAACCTCGATCCCAGAACCTCGGATCTCGTGTTCCAGGAATTGATCGGCCTCTTCAAGCGCGAGGGCGTGGCGGCGCTGTTCGCCACCCACAACCTCGATCTCGCCGCCCGCATGGACCGGGTTCTGCGGCTCGAGAACGGGACGCTGGT
>JANORU010000282.1:0-2644 GCA_031415475.1 Hyphomicrobium sp. | reverse complement strand
TGGTTCCGCGGTCGTTAGATCGGCGCGCCGTCCTGCCGATTGAGCGGAACCCGCTTCTTCAATTTGTCCGGAGCCTGTTCAATTCGGCAGGCGCTGGCCACCGCAACGCATTCAAATGCGTCGCCAACGTTCAGGCATTTCAAGGTTTTCCCGACGGCGATCCGCCAGTGCGTTTGCGGATAGCCAGCCGTTGCCGCTTTAGAGGTCCAGTCCGCAAGCGCCAGTTTCTTGGCGTCCTTCTCCGTTGCTGCTCGGGCCGGGATGCTGACGAGAGGTGCCGAGCAAATCCGGACCGCTGCTTGGATTGGCGCAAGTGGCAATGCAACGGCGGACGCCAAACCAATGAGTGTGACCGGGACAATGGCTCTGGTGTTCATCGCGATCCTACCTCCCCGTCATTCCTTCGGGAAATCCAACCCCATTTCGCGATACCGCTCCGGGTCGCTGCCCCAATTCTCGCGCACTTTGACGAACAGGAACAGGTGGACCTCTTCGCCCAGGATCTTGCCGAGTTCGCTGCGCGCCTCCTGCGAAATCCGTTTGATCGTCTGCCCGCCCTGCCCCAGCACAATGGCACGCTGGCTGTCACGCTCGACATAAATCGTCTGCTCGATACGGACTCCGCCGGACTTGAGCGTTTTCCACGACGTCGTTTCGACCGTTGTCGCGTACGGCAATTCCTCGTGCAGATACTTGTAGATCTTCTCGCGCGTGAGCTCGGACGCGAACAGCCGCATCGGTGCGTCCGACACATCGTCGGCCGGATAGTGCCAGGGGCCCTCGGGAACAAGCGCGGCCAGGTAGGACTTGAAGTCCTGAACGCCGCGGCCATCGAGCGCCGAAATCATGAACACGCGATCGAAGCCGCCGCGTTGGGTCAACTCGGCCGTCAAGGGAAGCAGCTGATCCTTGTCGGCGATCTTGTCGACCTTGTTCAGCACCAGAAGTTTCGGCATCCGAACGTTGGCAAGCTTGGTTAGAATGCGATCAACTTCGTCGTCAATCCCGCGCACGGCATCGACCAGCAGCGCCACGGTATCGGCATCGCCAGCACCTCCCCATGCGGCGTTGACCATGGCGCGATCGAGCCGCCGGCGCGGATGGAAAATCCCCGGCGTATCGATGAACACGATTTGGCTTACGCCATCGATGGCGATGCCGCGGATCGGCACACGCGTCGTCTGGACCTTATGGGAAACAATCGAGACTTTGGTTCCAACGAGCGCGTTGACCAGCGTCGTTTTACCGGCATTCGGCGCGCCAATAATGGCGACGAAGCCGCAGCGCGTCGCGGCTGGCGGGGCCGACTCTACTGGGTCGTCACTCATCTAGACTATTCCGGGTTACGCCTTCGCGGCGGAGAAATGCGCTGGCGGCTGCTTGTTCGGCAATGCGCTTCGACGTGCCTTCGCCGCGCGAAGGTTCGCGGCCCTTGATGCGCACCTCGGACACGAAGACCGGCGCATGATCGGGTCCCTTACGTTCGACTTCACTATAGCGCGGCAAATCCATTCCCTGACCCTGCGACCACTCTTGAAGTGCCGATTTGGCATCAACCGAGACGTTCGGCTGCTGCTCCAGTGACTCATCCTGCCAGAGGCGCAGCACGACGTCGCGCGCCTTGTCGAATCCGGCCTCGAGAAAAATCGCCCCGAGCACCGCTTCGATGGCATCGGCAATAATGGTGTCCTTACGCCGGCCGCCGCTGCCCGCTTCCGAATCCGATAGGATTAGATGCGACCCGAGATCCAGTGTCCGGCCAACCTTGGCGCAGGTTTCGCCCCTGACGAGCCGGTTGAAGCGGCGCGCCAGTTCGCCTTCGTTGGCGTCGGGAAACTTGTCCGACAGCATTTTTGAGATGGCGAGACCCAGCACCCGGTCACCGACGAATTCGAGCCGTTCGTTGTCGCCTTGAGATTTCTTGCCGCTGCGGGCGCTGGAATGTGTCAAGGCACGCGTCAGCGAAGCCTCGGTTTTGAATTTATAGCCGAGGCGCTTTTCGAGATCTTTGTATTTTCGAGGCCTCAGCATGGCCAACAGACTAACGGACAAGATCGAAGATTCTGCCCCAGCGGATGTCGGCCGGCCACGTCCAGGGCCGGGTCAGCAGCATGGCGTTGGGGTCATCGACCGGAGCCGAGAAGAAAATAACCTCGGCGCGGCCAATCAGGTTTTCGGCCGGGACGTAGCCGACACCCCACAGGGCGCGGCTGTCGGTTGAATTGTCCCGATTGTCGCCCATCATGAAATAATGACCGGCCGGCACCTTGTAGGGACCGACGGTATCGAAGGGTCCGGCCGGATCGGCATCGAGCACAGTATATTTGACGCCGTTCGGCAATGTTTCTTCGAAGGCGGGGATGTCCTGCAGCACGCCGTCGTCGTCGATGTCGGAAAACGAGCCCTTGGCGACTTTCGGCACAGCGGCGCTGTTGATGAACAGCTGGCCGCTCTTCATTTCGATCTGGTCGCCCGGCAGGCC
Organism: Hyphomicrobium sp.; assembly: GCA_031415475.1. Classification (GTDB taxonomy): domain Bacteria; phylum Pseudomonadota; class Alphaproteobacteria; order Rhizobiales; family Hyphomicrobiaceae; genus JAGVSR01. The sequence goes on along the minus strand of JANORU010000282.1, from coordinate 162 downwards.
AATGACGCGCTTGATGTAGTCGGTGGTGTTATCGCGCGGCAGCTTGAACACCGCCACGTCGCCGCGCTTCGGCTCGCCGGCGAACACCCGTCCGGAGAAGAAATTCAATCCGAACGGAAAGGAATAGCGGCTGTAGCCATATGACAACTTGGAAACGAACAG
>JANORU010000281.1:0-2108 GCA_031415475.1 Hyphomicrobium sp. | reverse complement strand
GAACAGCGGATCGCGCCGGCTGTCGACGCTGACACGCTTGTCGACGTGTTCATGGTGATCGGCGACGGCATGTTCTGGCGCCGTGCCGTGTTGTCTTCGTTCGATACCGAGCGCGCACTCAAGGGCGTGATGGCGGTGATGCGCGATCTGCTGAGACCTGTCGAACAGCCTGAAACGCCGGCTCTCGAGCACTCGGGGGCAGCGCGATGACACTCAAATCGGCCATCAATTGGCTGGCTGTTGCAGCGGGTCTCGTCGCTGTTTGGTTTTACGTTGGCGACAAGCTCTCGGGCGTCATCAGCAAAGAGAAGGTGGTGGCGACCGTCATCGAAGTCGCGCCGCCCGCTGTCACCGTCGCGACTGTTAAAGAAGCGAATTTCGTCGAGACGGTTCTCGTCACCGGCTCACTCGTGGCACGCGAGGAAGTGCAGGTCGCGCCGGAAGTCGATGGCTTCAAAGTCGTCGACATCAAGGTCGACCAGGGAGATCAGGTCAAGAAAGGCGACATTCTGGCCATTCTGGTCGCCGAGACCTTGGACGCCCAGCTTGCACAGAACACGGCGTCGAACGCCCGCGGAGATGCCGCGATTGCTCAGGCAAAGAGCCACATCACAGAGGTCGAGGCGAGGCTGTCCGAGGCGAACGCGGCGTTGGAACGAGCCCGGCCGCTCAAGAAATCCGGCTATATGTCGGAAAGCGTTTTCGATCAGCGCCAAGCCTTGGCACGCGCCGCCACAGCACAACTGGCGGCGGCACGTGACGCACTGAGGGCTGCGGAAGCAGAGAAAGATCAAACGACGGCGCAGCGTCGTGAACTCGACTGGCGGCGCGGCAACGCGGAAGTCCGCGCACCGGCCGACGGTCTCATAAGCCGCCGCGGTGCACGCCTCGGCGCCATCGCGTCGAGCGCAAATTCGGCCTCCGAGCCGCTGTTTCGCATCATTGCCAACGGCGAAATCGAACTCGATGCCGAGGTCTCCGAAGCCCAGGTCACCAAGCTCAAAATAGGTCAGACGGCCAAGGTTGTCGCGGCGGGCGGCATCGAAGCCACCGGCAAGATCAGATTGATTTCTCCCGAGATCGATCCGGCAACGAGGCTCGGCCGCGTCCGAATCTTCCTGGGCGCGGCAGCCAACCTGCGCGTCGGGGCATTCGCCCGCGGCACAATCGAAACCGCCGCCGCTCGCGGATTGGCGGTGCCTGTTTCCGCAATCAGTTACGGCCCGGCCGGAGCGACATTGCAGAAAGTGGTTGGCGGCATCGTCGAAACGACGGCCGTCACGACCGGGCTCGCGACGGAGGGAATCATTGAAATCAAGTCGGGACTGAATAGCGGCGACGTGGTTGTGGCGCGGGCCGGAACGTTTTTGCGCAACGGCGACAAAGTGCGCGCCATTCCGATCACCGAAGAGCGGGTGAGCACCGTCGAATGAGCGAAGCAAGCCGCATCAATTTCTCAGCTTTTTCGATCCGCCGGCCGCTGCCGGCGATCCTGCTGTTCGTTGTCCTGATGGTGCTCGGGATCATGAGTTTCCGGTCGCTGCCGGTCACGCGTTTCCCCAATATCGATGTGCCGCTCGTCGCTGTCACGATCACGCAAGGTGGCGCCGCACCGGCGGAACTTGAAACGCAGGTCACCAAGCTGGTCGAAGATGCGGTTGCCAATATCACCGGCGTCAAGCATCTCTTGAGTACGGTCACGGACGGCCAATCGACGACCGTGATCGAATTCCGGCTCGAGGTCGACACCGACCGGGCTCTCAACGACGTCAAAGACGCGGTCGAGAAAATCCGCACCGACCTGCCGCGCACCATCGACGAACCGATTACCGAACGGATCGATGTCGAAGGACAGGCCATCCTATCCTTCGCTGCCGTATCGCCGGGCCTGACGCTCGAGCAGTTATCCTGGCATGTCGACGACGTTGTGAAGCGCGACCTGCAAGGCGTCAAAGGCGTTGGCCGCGTCGAACGCTATGGCGGCGTCAGCCGCGAAATCCGCATCCTGCTTGACCCGGACCGGTTGCTGGCTCTCGGAATCACGGCAGCGGACGTCAACCGTCAGGTCCGCGCCACCAACGTCGATGTCGGATCGGGGCGCGGTGAAG
>JANORU010000280.1:0-3635 GCA_031415475.1 Hyphomicrobium sp. | reverse complement strand
GTGGCTTGAAATCCTGGGCTGTGGAATGGTCCATCCCAACGTGCTCAGAAACTGCGGCCTTGATCCTGAAAAGTATCAGGGCTTCGCCTTCGGCATGGGCCTCGATCGTATTACCATGCTGAAGTATGGCATCCCCGATCTACGAGCGTTTTTCAGCGCCGACTTGCGATGGCTTCGCCACTACGGATTTTCGGTGCTCGATGTGCCGACGCTCGGCGGCGGACTATCGAGCTAATTCACCGGGCAAGCTAAGCAAACAGGGCGGACAGCATCGATGGCGCTCTTGATACCTCTGATCGTCATGATGTTGGCCCTGGCCGCAGCTTGGGTCCTTGGAACGACGATGCGCGACCAGTCGAGCGGGCTTCAAAAAGTGGCTGGCTTCGCCGGAGTTGCGTCGCTGTTCCTACTGCCGCTGGGCTACGATGCCATGATCTTCGATGGCAATTGCCCTGCCGTCGATGGTACGCAGTTTCCCTGCGCTCTCGGCGAGCGTCTAAACAAAAGCTTCAACGATGGCTTTGTATACATGCTCGCTCCAGCTTTGATGTGGGCCGTGATCTACAGCATGGCGCTCAACGCCCCTCGTTCGAAATCGTAACGGTCATCCGATGAAATTCACACTCGCCTGGCTCAAAGACCACCTGAAGACGACCGCGACGGTCGACGAGATCGCGACCAAACTTTCAGCCATCGGCCTGGAAGTCGAAAGCGTCGAAGACCCTGCCAAAACGCTCGGCGCCTTCAGGATCGCGCGGATTGTCGACGCCAAGCGCCATCCGAACGCCGACAAGCTGCAAATCGTTCAAGTCGAAATCGAGAAGGGCCAGCCGCCGGTCGAAGTCGTGTGCGGCGCGCCCAATGCCCGTGTTGGCCTCGTCTCGGTGTTCGCACCGCTCGGCACTTACATTCCCGGATCGAAGATTACGCTTGAGAAGAAGCCGGTGCGCGGCGTCGTGTCGAACGGCATGATGTGCTCGGCCGCCGAACTCGAACTGTCGAGTGAGAGTGCCGGAATATTCGAACTCGACGCCGAACTCGCGGCCCGTGTCGGCGATCGTTACATCGATGTCGCCGGTCTTGCCGATCCGGTGTTTGAGGTGAAGCTGACGCCCAACCGGCCCGATTGCACCGGCGTACGTGGCATCGCCCGCGATCTAGCTGCTGCAGGGCTCGGCACGTTGAAGCACGAAGCCCGCATTCAAGGTGTCGAAGGCGCCAAGGACTGCCCGATCGACGTGCAGCTCGAGTTCACGCCCGAAACCGCCAACGCCTGCCCGGTGTTTGCTGCGCGCTATGTTGCCGGCCTCGCCAATGGCCCGTCGCCCGACTGGCTGCAGAACCGCTTGAAAGCCGTCGGCCTCCGCCCGATCAATGCTCTGGTCGATGTCACGAATTACATCAGCCAGGAGCACGGCCGGCCGCTGCACGTCTATGACGCCGATAAGCTGAAAGGCGCGGTCCGCGCCCGCCTCGGCAAAGTGGGCGAGAAATTTTTGGGTCTCGACGGCAAGGAATATGCGGTCGACGAGACGATGTGCGTGATCGCCGACGACAGCGGCCCGCTCGGCCTCGGCGGCATCATGGGCGGCGAAGCCTCGGGCTGCACGGACAAGACCAAAAACGTACTGATCGAAAGCGCCTGGTTCGATCCCGTACGGACCGCCACCACCGGCCGCAAAGCAGGTCTTGTCACCGATGCCCGCTATCGCTTCGAACGCGGCGTCGATCCCCAATCCGTGATCCCGGGTCTCGATCTTGCGACCCAGATGATTCACAAACTGTGCGGCGGTACGCCGTCCAAGTCGCGCGTCGCCGGCAAGACACCAGAATCGCAGCGCCGCATCGCCTTCTCATTCGGCCATGTTGAGAAACTGACCGGCGTCGTTCTCGACAAGGCGGAGATCACCCGCATTCTCGAAACACTCGGCTGTGTGCTGGACGGCAAGGGCAACGTCCTCACCGTCACGACGCCGAGCTGGCGACCGGATATGCATGGCGCCGCCGATCTGGTCGAAGAAGTCGTCCGCATTGCTGGCCTGGACCGCATTCCATCGACGCCGCTGCCACGCATGAGCGGCATTGCTCGCGCCGTGCTGACGCCGCGTCAGGCCCGCGCCCGGCGCGCCCGGCGGACGCTTGCCAGTCGCGGGCTGGTCGAAGCCGTCACGTGGTCGTTCATTGCCAAGCGCGAGGCTGAAACGTTCGGTGGCGGCGCAGCGGCCCTCGATCTCGCCAATCCCATTTCGACCGACCTGTCGTCGATGCGGCCGAGCCTGCTGCCGGGCCTGCTGACGGCGGTTGAACGCAACCGCAACCGCGGTTTCGACGATGTTGCCCTGTTCGAACTTGGCCAAGCCTATCGCGGCGACGGCGAAAGCGACCAAATCCAGATCGCCGCGGGCGTTAGAGCCGGCACGGCCGGTCTCGCAGGACGTGGCCGGTCGTGGCAGGGAACCGCTAGCCCGGTCGACTCCTTCGACGCCAAGGGCGACGTGTTCGCCGTGCTGCGGGCCCTCGGCTTCGACCCCACGAAAGCGCAGATCACGCGCGACGCGCCCGGCTGGTATCATCCCGGCCGGTCGGCGGCGTTGAAGCTCGGCCCAAAAACCGTGCTAGCGCATTTCGGCGACGTGCATCCGGCAACCCTGACGTCGCTCGATGTCTCAGCACCCGTGACCGCGTTTGAAATTTTCCTCGACGCCCTGCCGCCGGACAAGAAGAAATCCCGCGCTCGTGCCGCGCTTAACGCCTCCGATCTGCTGCCGGTTCGCCGCGATTTCGCGTTCGTGCTCGACAAGGGCGTTGCGGCCGGCGACGTCATCAGAGCCGCTCAAGCTGTCGACAAGGCGCTGATTGCCGACGTCTCGGTGTTCGATGTATTCGAAGGCGGCGCACTTGCGGCTGAAGGCAAGAAATCGATGGCCATCGAGGTCACGCTCCAGCCCGCCGACGCGACACTGACCGACAAAGACATTGAAGCGGTATGCCAGAAGATCATAGCTGACGTGAAGAAAGCGACGGGTGGTGACATCCGCGGATAGCCTTAAGTGATCACCTGAGACCGACTGATGTCCTGGAGGGCCTATGACAAACACAACACCCACGACAATGGCCACACCCTCCCGCATGATTGTGGCCAAGCCTGACCTGCATCATATTGTGGTCGTGGGCGGCGGCGCCGGTGGGCTCGAACTCGCCACCCAGCTTGGCCACAAACTTGGCCGCAAGAAAAAAGCAGCGATCACACTGGTCGACCGTTCGCGCACCCATATCTGGAAGCCGCTGCTGCATGAAATCGCCGCCGGCAGCATGGATACCGGCCGCCACGAACTCGAATACATGGCGCAAGGCCACTGGCATGGTTTCAAGTATCGCTACGGCGAAATGATCGGCCTCGACCGGGCGTCGAAGCTCGTGCACCTCGCCGCCACCCACGACGACGAAGGCCGTGAGATTACCCCCGATCGCTGGATTCCCTACGACACGCTGGTGATCGCCATCGGCAGCCAGACCAACGACTTCGGCACGCCCGGCGTCAAAGAACACGCGATCATGCTCGACACGCCTGAGCAGGCTGAGCGCTTCAACCGGCGGCTGCTCAACGCCTGCGTGCGCGCGCAAGCCCAAGCTGC
>JANORU010000279.1:0-12694 GCA_031415475.1 Hyphomicrobium sp. | reverse complement strand
CTCGCCAAGATCGCCGATAAACGTGCGAAGGGCCGCATCGTCTCAATGTTGGAGGGCGGCTACGATCTCGACGCGCTTGCCAAATCCGTCGGCGTTCATGTCCGCACTCTTATGGACGTCGGAAGCTGAGGCCTGCGTTTTTTGCTTGCCGGCCGTCGGCGGCTGGGATTATGCCCCGTCAAGTCAACATTCGAGGCACGAATGACGAAACCCGTGACCAAGCACGCCGACATTAAGGATATGACGTTCGAGCGGGCCTTGAAGGAGCTGGAAAGCATCGTTTCCAGGCTCGAACGCGGCGACGTGGAACTCGAAGAAAGCATATCGATTTACGAGCGCGGTGAGGCGCTGCGCGAGCATTGCGACCGGCTGCTGCGCCAGGCCGAGGCCAAGGTCGAGAAACTCGCCATCGGCAGCGATGGCACGCCGCGCGCGGCCGAGCCGCTCGATAGCGAATAAGGCCGCCGGAAGGCGCACAGGACCAGGACCGGCGGTGCCGGACTTTCCGCCATCGGGCGGAATTCGCGCACTTGGTGTTTGGCGGGCAAGGCGCTAGTCTTATCGCATCTGACACCCCGACGGCTGCAGTTGAGCCGCCGAGCCCTGGATACCCGGTTCCGTGAGCAAGACCCCGCTACTCGATACCATCAAGATCCCAGCCGATCTTCGCAAGTTGCCCGAGTCCGCTCTCCGCCAGCTTGCCGACGAACTTCGCCACGAATTGGTTGATGCCGTTTCCGTCACCGGCGGACACCTCGGCGCAGGCTTGGGTGTCGTCGAACTGACCGTCGCGCTGCACTGGGTGTTCGATACGCCGCGCGACCGGCTGATCTGGGACGTCGGCCACCAGACCTATCCGCACAAAATTCTCACCGGCCGGCGCGACAAGATTCGCACGTTGCGGATGGGCGGCGGCCTCTCAGGTTTCACAAAGCGCTCAGAAAGTGAATACGATCCATTTGGCGCGGCCCACTCATCAACATCTATTTCCGCCGGCCTCGGCATGGCAGCCGCGCGTGAATTGAAAGGCGAGACCAACAACGTCATCGCCGTCATCGGCGACGGCGCGATGAGCGCCGGCATGGCCTACGAAGCCATGAACAACGCCGGAGCACGCGACGAACGGCTGATCGTCGTCCTCAACGACAACGATATGTCGATTGCCCCGCCGACCGGCGCGCTGTCGCACTATCTGGCGCGCATCACCTCGAGCGGCACCTATCTCTATTGGCGCGATGTCGCCAAGCAGCTGGCCAAGCGCCTGCCGAAAAGCTGGGAGCGTCGCGCCGCGCGCGTCGAGGAATATACCCGCCATCTCTGGCAGGGTGGCATGTGGTTCGAGGAGTTGGGCTTCTACTATGTCGGCCCGATCGACGGGCACGATATTGGCCAGCTTTTGGCCGTCATGAAGAACGTTCGCGATGCCAAGCACGGCCCCATTCTAGTTCATGTCGTGACCAAGAAGGGCAAGGGCTACGCGCCGGCGGAGGAATCCGACGATAAATATCACGGCGTCGCCAAGTTCAATGTCGTCACCGGCGCGCAGGTCAAGCCCAAGCCCAACGCGCCGAGTTACACGCGCGTTTTCGCGGACAGTCTTTGTGCCGAAGCCCGCAAGGATAAGAAGATCGTCGCTATCACGGCGGCGATGCCCGACGGTACCGGCCTCGACATCTTCGGCAAGGAATTCCCGGATCGGACCTATGACGTCGGCATTGCCGAACAGCACGCCGTCACGTTCGCGGCCGGTCTTGCTTCCGAGGGCTTGAAGCCATTCGCGGCCATCTATTCGACCTTCCTGCAGCGCGGCTACGATCAAGTTGTCCACGACGTCGCCATTCAGCGTTTGCCGGTCCGCTTTGCCATTGATCGCGCGGGTCTCGTTGGTGCGGACGGTCCAACCCACGCCGGCAGTTTCGATCTCGCCTATCTTGGCTGCTTGCCGGGGTTTGTCATCATGGCGGCGGCCGATGAAGCCGAACTCGTCCACATGGTCGCCACATCGGCGGCGATTGACGACCGTCCGTCCGCCGTGCGCTATCCGCGCGGCGAGGGCCTGGGTGTCGAGATGCCGGCCGAAGGCGTGCCGCTCGAACTCGGCAAGGGGCGCATTGTGCGCGAGGGCTCGACAGTGGCGCTGTTGTCGCTCGGCGGCAGGCTCGGCGAGGCATTGAAAGCCGCTGATCAGTTGGCCGCCATGGGGCTATCGACGACGGTCGCCGACGCGCGCTTTCTGAAACCGCTCGACACCGCGCTGATCGAGCGGCTGGCTGCCAATCACGAAGTGCTCGTGACAATCGAGGAAGGCTCGATCGGCGGGTTTTCGAGCCACGTCCTCCAGCATCTCGCGACCTCGGGAATTTTGGATCGCGGGCTCAAAGTCCGGCCGATGGTGCTGCCCGACATCTTCATCGATCACGACAGCCCGGCCAAGATGTATGATGTTGCCGGTCTCTCGGCCGCCAGCATCGTGACGACGGTGCTGACGGCGCTCGGCCGTGATGCCCGGTCGAGCGAAGCGAGCAGAGCTTAAGGCAAGCGAAGCGAGCAGAGCTTAAGGCAAGCGAAGCGAGCAGAGCTTAAAGGCAAGCGAAGCGAGCAGAGCTTAACGCAAGCGAAGCGCACCAAACTTCGTCGTGAGTTCGCCTAGTGCGCCGCTGTGTCGATGGCCGAGACGACCTGTGAATCCCAGCCCAGCGATGCCTTGGCGGGTTCGGCCTGTACAGGCTCCATCTTCGCAGCCTCAGGCGCGGCTTTGACCGGCTCGGCGGCCACCTTTTGCACCACGGGCGCCCAGGCTTCGGCAACCGTCGGCGGCAGCGTATCGAACGGCTGCGCGGGCACCGGAACGGCTGGTGCGGTTTTCGGTTCGAGTTTGACGATCTGGCGCAGCAGCGCGGTATTGGCCTTGGCGTCATTGGCCGCGAGCGACGTTTCGCCGATCCGCGTTGCCTCCTCGTACTTGCCCTGCAGACCAAGAACGAGAGCGAGGTTCTGGCGCGTCTTGGCACTCGCGCCTTCAGTCGCGACCGCCTTGCGCAACAGCTCTTCGGCTTTGGCGGCCTCGCCGGTCATTGTGTAGGCGAGCGCCAGATTGTTCATGACCGATTGTTGCGCGGGAGCGAGCAGGTTGGCCCGCTCAAGCAGCGCCACCGCTTCCTTGTTGCGGCCGAGCTTGGCGTTCGCCGCTCCGCGGGCGGAAATCACTTTCCAGTCGGGCTTGGTCGGATCGTCGGCAAATTCGAGCAGCTGAGCGGCGAGTGTCGTTTGGTCCATCTCAAGCGCAAGACGGCCGTACTCGGAGGCTAGCTCGCGGCTTTGCTGATGAATTTGTCCGGCCTGCTGCATCACGGCAAACGCTTCGGACTTGTTGCCGAGCGCCTTCAGGTTCTTGGCGTAGCCGAGCGCATTGTCGAGCTTGGCCGGGTTCTTCTGGTATTCCTTGCCCCAGTACTCGGTGGCCTTTTGCAGGTCCGTCTTGCCGGCATCGGACACCTCGGCGACCGCAACCGGCTCCTTCGACGAGGCAAAGACGTTGAGCCCGTCATCGCCGGTCAGGCTCGAGCAGGCTCCGGTCAACAGGGTGAGTGCCAATACTGGCAACAGGCTCAGACGCCGGCCGCTTATACCGGCCATAGAAGCACCCAGAAACGCAGCCATGTCTTATTCTCCCGCACCGGCCAGCGCCGCGAATCAGTTCGCGTTTTGCCGTCCGGGCGTCAGTTTCTGGGTCAGCGGTCAATAAAACCTTAAGCAATGGGCGGCGGGACCTGCGCACGCCCATAATTGTGCGAGCAACTCGAGTTCGGGTGGGTATCCTCCACGTGGCTGGACGATGCCTGAGCGGACTATGCTAAGCGCAAGGCCAACACTCTCCCGGAACGCCACAGATCGACATGACGAAAACAACCGCCCCTTCCTCCGAAACGCCTGCGGCGAGCGTCTTTGCTGACCGTGCGGCGGCCGCGATCCCGATCCATCTGGTGGCCAGTGACGCCGCCGCGCCGCCGGGCCTGACCAAAGCGCAGACGGCCTGGCTCGATGCGACCGAGTTTACCGGGGCCGCCAAAAAGCAGGCGCTGGTGCCGGGTGAAGATGGTTCGGTCGCCGCCGTTTTGCTTGGCACGGGACAAGGGCAGACCGGCGAGCCATGCGGGCCGAGCGAACTCAACATGGGTGTGCTGGCGCAAAGCGTGCCGGCCGGCGACTATGTTCTGGCCTCGGGCGCTGCCGACGCCGAACTCGCGGCCATCGCCTGGGGTCTGGGTGCCTATCGCTATCGCCGCTACAAGTCGAACGCGGCTGCCAATGGATCGGAGCGCGCGCGCCTCGTCCTGCCGAACGGCGGCGTGCGCAACCGCGTGCTCAACACTGTCGACGCTGTCTGGCAGGCGCGCGACCTCATCAATACGCCGGCGAGCGACCTCGGTCCGCAGGAGATCGAAGATGCGGTGCGTGCCATCGGCTCCCGCTATGGCGCAAAAGTTTCATCGATCGTCGGAGACGACCTGATCGCCCAGAATTTTCCGATGATCCACGCCGTTGGCCGCGCCAGTCCGCGCCCGCCGCGGCTGATCGACCTGACTTGGGCGAAAAAAGGCGGCCGCTCGGATGCGCCGCGGATCACGTTGGTCGGCAAAGGCATCACGTTCGATACCGGCGGGCTCGACATCAAGCCGGCCTCTGGCATGCTGATCATGAAAAAGGACATGGGGGGTGCTGCGACCGCGCTCGCCGTCGCTCAGATGATCATGGGTGCCGGGCTCGACGTTCGCCTGCGCCTGCTGATCGCGTCGGCTGAAAATTCCATTGCCGGCGATGCCTTCCGCCCCGGCGACGTTCTGAAAAGCCGGGCCGGGATCACGGTTGAAATTGGCAACACCGACGCAGAGGGTCGCTTGGTTTTGGCAGACGCCATGGCGCTCGCCGACGAAGAAACCCCCAATAGCCTGTTTGTATTCGCGACCCTGACGGGGGCGGCCCGTTCCGCACTCGGTCCCGATCTGCCGGCGCTCTTTACCGACGACGATGTGCTGGCCGCAGCGCTCACGAAATCCGGCCTGGCGCTTGGCGATCCGATGTGGCGGCTGCCGCTGTGGCCCGGCTACGATCGCCATCTCGATAGCGACGTCGCTGATATGAACAACGTCTGGGAGAGTCCGTTCGCCGGTGCCATCACCGCCGCGCTGTTCCTCAAGCGCTTTGTCAAGAACGCACGGCGCTTCGCCCACTTCGATCTCTATGGCTGGCGGCCCGCCGCGCGTCCGCTCGGGCCGAAAGGCGGCGAACCGCAGACCGCGCGTGCCGTCTTCGAACTCATCAAGAATGAGGCGTCGGCATGAGCGATGACAAGGCCGTGCTCGATCCGAGACGCCATGCGTACCGGCCAGATCTCGCCGACGACGCCCTGATGGGGAAAGTCGAGGCCGAGGAGTTCGTCGCCGCTGAACCTCGCCAAATCATCCGGCCTGCGGTGCCGTTGCGGGCGCAGCCTGTGCCGAGTGATGGATTTGTCACCGAGGCCCTGTTCGGCGAACAGGTGCGGTGGTTTGAAGACCGCAACGGTTGGGCGTGGATCCAGCTCGCCTCGGACGGCTATGTCGGCTATGTGCCGGCCAATGCCCTGTCGAGCGCCGTGACTGACACCACACATCGCGTGCGCTCCAAAGGCACGTTCCTCTACGCGACGGCCGACATCAAATCACCGCCGATTATGCATCTCGGCCTCGGTGCGGGCTTGACGATTGTCGAAAGCGGCGAACGGTTTTCTCAAACCGATACCAGCGCGTTCGTCATCACCCGCCACTTAGCCGGCAAGGACAAATTCGCCCGTGATTTCGTCGAGGTCGCGGAGCGCTTCACCGGCACGCCGTATTTATGGGGTGGCAAGTCAGGTATCGGCATCGACTGCTCTGGCCTCGTGCAACTGTCGTTGCAGGCGGCCGGTCAGGCCGCACCGCGTGACAGCGACATGCAGCTGGCCGAACTCGGCACGGCGATCGAATTGAAGCCCGATTTCGAAGGCCTGGAGCGTGGCGATTTGGTGTTCTGGAAGGGCCACGTCGGAATCATGGCCGACGGATTGATGCTGCTCCACGCCAACGCCCATCACATGGCAGTTGTTGTTGAAACGCTGCCCGAAGCGGCGGGACGGATCGCCAAGTCCGGATCGGAGATCATCGCCGTCAAGCGGCTCAGTCCAAGTCCCCCGGCCAGCGCTTGAGCGCGGACTTCGCGAAATCCCACTCTGGTGTGTCGAGAACGTCGCCGAAATCCGTCGCGTACCAGGGCGAGCTATCGCGCGCCGACGGGTTTTTCAGAATGTGGATGTCCTGCGCCGGCATATAGCTCTGCGCTAAGAGAAAGCGGCGCTCACCGGACTGCCGGTTCTCTACGACGTCGACCACCAGAACGGCGTGACCGGGAAATCCGCCTTTGATGAAGACGTCACCGGGCGCGAGAGTGTCGAGCGAGGCAGCTTTCAGTTCGCGTTCCAGCGACCAGGTTCCCGCGTAGGCGAACACCAGGTTCATGTATTTGCGGAACGCCGGGTAGTCCTTCTTGGGCTGTGACTTGAAGGCGCGCCGCTTGCCGTCGGTATCGTTGAAGGCGATCTCGCTCGTGCGGCCCGAGCCGTACAACCACTCGGCTCTGAGCCGCATGACGGCGTCGGCACATTGCTGCAGATCGCGATTTCCGATGTCGATGTCGACGACTGCGGCATGAACATCCTGGCGGGATTTTGGAGCGCCCGTGTAGGTCAAAACCGGCGCGCCGGTGGGCTTCATCGGCAGACCACGCAGCCACGCACCCCAGCTTTTTTCTCTCACCGCTACGCGTTCGAAGCCGGTCGGCGGGGGAAATCGCGCGGCGAGTGTCGCACCAGCAGATACAGCAGGTGCCCAGGTATAGGTCGGCGGACTGGCTATTGCTGGGCTCCCCGGCAGCGCTGCCGCGAAAGCCAAGGCGAAAACGGCGGACTGGATTTGGTGTTGTCTCATGGGTGTGTATTTTCACTAACCGCACTTTCCGGCGAACCGGTGGCCGCTCCGCCAGACGTTGCGCTAGTTGCTCGATTTTTCTTCCGGCTTGAAGCCAATGAGACCGGGAATGGCGCTGCCGTCCGGGCCAATCTCGCTCCACGCCGCATTGCAACTTGCGATCTTGGTTCGCCGGCAACTCGTGAACCGATGCGTCTCGGGATCAAGGTCGATGCAGTCGAACGCTTCGGACCATGCCTTGCGGATCTTCCCGGCTTCTCTGTCAAAGTCTTGCAGATCGGCGGCCGCTTGGTCGGCGCGCAACTTGCCGGCCGAGGCTGTAAGGATCATGCCCGGGCAGATGGCAACAGCTGATTGCGCCTGACCAAAACGGATACCCTTATCCGCCGCGGAAGGCTCGGCGCTGGCCGGACCAATCGCAAAGTGGGCGAACATGACCGTGAGGATCACGGCGAGCCAAGGAGTCATTGGGCGATTGCTTCGATCGGGTTTCAAAATGTTCAAGGTCCGCTCAGCCGAACAACCGCAGGAGAATACTGAGAACCAGCGACAGCACGATCGACGTTGTGACAGGAAAATAGAAGCGGAAGTTGCCGCTCGGACTTTCGTACTTGATGTCACCTGGTAGGAGCTGGAGCGCCGCGCCCTTATGGTGGACATCGGTCCGCGCCCGGCGATCGGACAGATAGCCAATGGCGCCAAGCGAGACGAGGAGAATGAGGGCGGTCAGGATCAGTGTTCCCATTCGCGCACTATAGCCGACAGCCGGTGCGGCGCCAGCCCCAAGCCCGGTCGGCTACAAGCAATGGCTGAGGTCGCTTGGCCACGTAACCAAGGAACTAGGGGTAGCTCAATTGGCTGAGTTGGCTTGCTGCATTCTTGGCGGACCAAGCCGCCAACCTCAACTCACAACCGTCACCCCGCCAGCAGCGGTGTCAGGCCTTTCACCATCGCGCTGTTGCCGGCGATGATGTTGCCGCTATCGAGCATCTTGTCGCCGCCCTCGAGATCCTGGGCGAGGCCGCCGGCTTCGCGGACGATGACAATACCGGCCGCCATGTCCCATGGCTTCAAGTTGCGTTCCCAGTAGCCGTCGAAGCGGCCTGCGGCGGTCCAGGCGAGATCGATGGCGGCCGAGCCGGTCCGGCGGATGCCGGTCACTTCGCGCATCGCGTTGCCCATCTCTTTCAAGAATCCCGGATGGCCGGGCCGGCCGCGATGGGGAATGCCGGTTGCGACCACGGCGTCGGTAATCTGCTTGCGGGCGGCAACGCGCAGGCGGCGCTTGTCGTTGATGAAGGCGCCCTTGCCCTTTTCGGCGGAGAACATTTCATCCGAAATCGGATTATAAATCAGTCCGGCGACCAGCACGCCGTCGCGTTCGAGCCCGATGGAAATTGCGAACAGCGGAATGCCGTGCAGGAAGTTGGTGGTGCCGTCGAGCGGATCGACGATCCAGCGGTGGGTTTTGTCGGCGCCGTCGACGAACCCGCGTTCTTCCATCAGGAAGCCGTACTGCGGCCGCGCCTTTTGCAGTTCCTTGAAGATGATGTCTTCGGCCTTGTGATCGGCGGCAGAGACGAAGTTTGCCGGACCCTTGATCGACACCTGCAGGTTTTCCACTTCGCCGAAATCGCGGGCGAGCGAGCGGCCGGCCTTGCGGGCGGCGGCGGTCATGACATTCATAAGGGCGGAAGCGGGCATGGTTCGGCCGTTGGTAAAGGTGAAGTCGACACGAGGGCTGGCAAAGAGCAAGGCGGCTGTGCAAGCGACGCAGCGGCCGATGCCTACTGCATCACAAGGCTCTTGTCGCGCCATTCCTGCGCGGCCTTTTGGGCCTTGGCGCGCTCGGCATCGGGTAACGACTCGAGCATCAGGTCGAGCTTGTCGTCGGCAATGCCTTGGCCCTTGGCCAGTAGCCGCCACTTGGCGGCTTCGTCCTGGCTTTGTGTGACGCCGACGCCTTCAAGGTAAACATGCGCCAGGCGGTTCTGAGCGCCGGCGATGCCTTTTTCGGCAGCGGCTTTGAGATAAGGAATGGCCTTGGGCTTGTCTTCGTTGAGACCGAAGCCTCTGAGCAGCATCACGGCGTATTCGTACTGTGCGGCGACCAGCCCCTTGGCGGCGGCTTTGGATGTCCAACTCGCGGCTTCAAGCGCATCGTTGGGAACGCCAACACCCTTCTGATAAAGTGTCCCGAGGTCGTACTGCGCTTCGGCAATGCCTTTCTCGGCGGCATAGCGGATGTGGCTGGCCGCTCGGTTTGGATTTTCCGGTTTGCCCTCGCCTTTCAGAAACAGCAGACCGAGATTGTAGTTGGCCATGGCGTCGCCGGTCAGCGCCGCTTTTTCAAACATCTCGGCGGCGGCAGTCATATCCTTGCCGGTGCCGCGCCCGGTGGCGAGCATGCTGCCGTAGGCGAGCATGGCCGGCAGGTCGCCAAGTTCAGCGCCGCGCGCGTACCAGCGGGCGGCGGTGATGTCGTCTTTGCCAACGCCGAGGCCTTGATCGTAGATGCGGGCGACGAGCGTGTGCGCCTGCGGATCGCCTTTGGCGGCGTTGGCTTCGGCGAGTGACAGCGCCGTTAAAAACTGGCCCTGCTCGAAAGCGGCGTAGGCGGCATCGTCTTCGGGAGCCGCTAGCGGCTTCGGCGATGTCGCGGTGTCGGACGCGTTTGGGGCAGATGACGGTGCCCCACTGGGCCACGGCAGCTTGAATCCGGGCACCGAACCGGTTGCGATCAAAACGCCGGCCGAGCCGAGCCCGGCGGCCAACACGACCAGAACGGCAAGCGACTTCATTTGCATGACGTCAGGCGTCCGACATCGTGGCTACTGCGCCCGAAGGCGCTTCGAGGTAGGGGGCGAAGAAGGCGGCGACCTGCACGGCCTCAATCGTATCCGGTAAAGTGACGGCGACGAAATCAGCACCGGCTCCGGCTAAGGCGGACACGGACGGCGCATCCGGAGCGTTGAAAGCCACGCACGGAATTTCGAACAATTCGCTCCACCAGCCGATGAGATCGAGCTGGCGCTCGTGCGCGCCATCGCGATCGGAGACGTGCTCGGGAATGCCAAAGGCGACGTAGTCGGCGCCGGCCTCGCCCATTGTCATGGCGTCGTGGCGGGAGCGGCCGGCGTCGGCGCCGATGATCGCTCCCTTGCCCAGAATTTCGCGCGCCGTGGCAAAGTCGGCTTCGATCGTCTTGCTGAAGGGCAGATGCACGCCATCGGCCTTGACGGTGCGGGCGAGCGCTGGGTCGCCGTAGAGCAGCACGGCGACGCCCCGCTGCTGCGCGCGTGCAATCAGGGGCAGGACGGATTGTGCACTCAGCGGCGCGCCGCTTTCGGCCGCCTTCAGAAGCAGCGAAGCGACTGGAGCGGCCTCAAGGGCGGCGGCGAGGCGGGCGTCCGCCGTCGTGTCCCCGCCGGTGACCAGCAGGACAAGGTAAAGCTCGGTCTTGGGTCCCGCGCGGGTCATGGGGTTCCAGAATTTTTGAAACAGGTTAAGCGGCGAGGCTATTGGACCGCATTGGGGCGGAAAAGTGGCTGATTTTGCCAGGCGAGGGCGGCGCTCATAGGCGGATACCCACAGGCCATGGTCCTCGTAAAGGCAACAATTCGCCACGATGCGCGAACACTCCTATAGTACCAGACGGGTAATCGTGAGAGTCCAACCAAACCGGAGCCTGCATTCATGACGTTCTCTGCGCGATTGGCCCTCGCGTGCGCCGCCCTTGCGGTTGGCGCCCTGGAACCCGTTGGTGTGGGCTTGGCCCTTGCCGAACCCGCTGACGCGACTGCGAAGCGGATTGATCTGGCGCCCGCGCCGGAAGCCCCTGGCGATGACGCTGCCCCGTTGATCCCAGTTATTGCACTCCCCAATGCCAATCCGATTGTCAAAGCGGTGGTTGCGCTGATGGCCGACAAGACCAAAGCGCCTAAGGCCAGCAACGCCGATATCGCCGCCGCGATGAAATTCTACGGCACGCGCACCGACCCGGTGTGGATCGAGAGCGGCGCGTTCTCGGACAAAGCCAAATCCCTGATCGGCGAATTTGCAAAAGCCTCTGACTGGGGCCTCGATCCGGCGGCGTTCGCCGGGCCCGACGTTGCTGCATCGTTGTCGGCACCTGAAGCTGCCGCCGAAGCCGAAACCAAACTGACACTCGCCGCCTTGACCTATGCGCGCCACGCGCGTGGTGGCCGCGTCAGACCGTTGTCGATTACGCAGATGCTCGATCTAACGCCGCCGGTGAAGGATCCAGAAGTTGTGCTCAACGATCTGGCGGCTGCGAGTGCGCCGGCCGAAGTTCTGACCGGACTGCATCCGAAGCATGCCCAGTTCGTCAAGTTGCGCGAGGCCTTGATCAAATCGCGCGGCGGACCTGTCGAACCGGCCGCGCCAATCGACCCGGTGCTTGCGATCAAGATTCCGGATGGCCCGGCGATCAAACCCGGCTCGCTGCATTCCGATATTTCGCTGCTGAGAAAGCGGCTCAAAGTGCCGGCCGACTTCGCCGGCCGCGATACGCTCTACGACGACAAGCTGGTCGAGGCCGTCAAAGGCTACCAGACCGGCAAGGGGCTGAAGTCGAACGGCCAGCTCAATCAGAAGACCCGCGCCGCGCTCAATAGCGAAGGCGAGCCGGAACGGCGCGAGACCGGCAAGGGCCTCGAGCAGCGCATCGTCATCAATATGGAACGCTGGCGCTGGATGCCCGAGGATATGGGCGACATGCATGTCGTGAACAACGTGCCGGAGTTCACGACGCGGACGTTCAAGGCCGGCCGCGAAGTCTTCAAGGAGAAGATCATCGTCGGCCAGCCGTCGTGGCCGACGCCGTCGTTCTCGGCTGAGTTGAAGTCGATCGTCTTTAATCCGTCGTGGGGCGTGCCGGACGGCATCAAAGCCAAGGAATTGAAACCGCGCTTGCAAAAGGCCGGCGGCGGCGGCTTCTTCGATCAGTTGTTTGGCGGCAGCGGTGGCGGCGCAAGCGTACTCAAGGCCTATGGCCTGACCGCCTACAAGAACGGCAAGGTGGTCGACCCCAACAGCATCGACTGGTCAAGCGCGGATCTGCGAACCTACAGCTTCATTCAGCCGCCGGGCGGCCAGAACCCGCTGGGGGTCGTCAAGTTCCTGTTTCCCAATTCACACGACGTCTACATGCATGACACGACGCAGCGCGATTTGTTTGCCTCATCGCAACGGCCGTTCTCGCACGGCTGCATCCGCGTCCAGAACCCGCGCAAGTTTGCCGAGATCCTGCTCGCCGAAGACAAAGCGTGGGGCCCGGAGCGCGTCGCGGCGGCACAGCGCTCTTCGGAAACCGTCACGCTCGACCGGCACGTCATGGTGCACAACGTCTATCTGACCGCCTGGGCCGAGGACGATGGCAAGGTGCGCACCTTCGGCGACGTCTATGGCCTCGACGGCCGCGTGTCGAAAGCCATCGGCAATGGCAATTTGCAGTACGACAATAGTCCGCCCGACACGTCCGACATTGAAACAGCGTCTGTTGGCGATGATGGTGACGAGGCGCCGGTGTCAACCAGCAAGAAGCGCAAGGGCGCCGACAAGAAGAAGGTTTCGAAATCCAATCACAAGGTTCCCGAAAGTATGTCGGAAGCGATGTCGGGATTGTTGGGGAATTGATCGAGGCTTTTGCCCCGCGAATTTGCAAACAGTTT
>JANORU010000278.1:0-4890 GCA_031415475.1 Hyphomicrobium sp. | reverse complement strand
ATCGGATCGGCGCTCTAGATTATTGTTTTGTCGCATTTTCTACGACGAACCGGTGGCCACTTCGTCGGAAAATGCTCTAAACCGACAGACCCCAGGTCTTGAACAGCACGGCAATCAACTCTTCGGTCCGTTGAGCGATGGTTTGCGGGGTCCAGGTGTCATACTCGGCCGCTTTGCGCGACAGAACAAATCCGGACGACGCCAGAATGAGCCGCTTGAAGCGCCACTCGCGCGTCCCCGCTTCCTGATTGTGAGGCGGAGATAGCAACGTCATGTTGCCGAGACGTTGGCTATTGGCGCGGATCAAGACCTTGCTCTTGAACGCCTCGCGCCAGGGTCCGTGCTCCGGCGCCTTGGTCGGCAAAACATGTTCGAGCGTGACTTTGTCGTTTGTGATTGGTCCACTATCGGCACCAAGTTCGCGCGAGATCCGGCGCAGCACCGGGCCAGAGTATCCTTTCTTGGCAAAGCCCGAACCCCGCAAATTGCTGAGCGCATCTGCGAGATGCTCAACGTCGGGCTTTAGGAACTTCAACTGTTCGACCGGCTTACTGCTGTCGATTTCGCCGAGCACCGCCAAGACGCGCGTTTCCTGTTTGTTGGGGTCGACACCGGCGATCCGCATCAACCAGATCAGGCGCTCCAGGCGCTTAAAGAACAACGCCGTTTCCGGTGCGTCGCTCCCCCGGCATTTCATCCACTGCAGCGCGGCTGGCACCCAATTATGGGCATCGATCCACGTCATCAGTGCAATGCTGTCAGTGACAGACGCTCGTGTTTCGGGATGATTGCAGACTTTGTCGCCCCGAATGGCTTCAAGACGCTCCGCATTCGGTAGCAGCACATCGTTCATGAACGACGTGCCGGATTTGCCAAGGTCGAAGTGCTTTGCGATCTCGATTTCGACGGGCTTATTGCTGTGGATCCGTCCGCGCCACGTCATGGCGCGGATGTGACCAAGCAAACGATACATATCCTCGGAAACCAACCGG
The DNA here is from genome assembly GCA_031415475.1 of Hyphomicrobium sp. GTDB lineage: Bacteria > Pseudomonadota > Alphaproteobacteria > Rhizobiales > Hyphomicrobiaceae > JAGVSR01. The sequence continues at coordinate 3,898 of JANORU010000278.1, read as the reverse complement.
GCCTCGCATGCCTCCCACACGCTGCTCGCCATTGCCCGTTCGGCAGCTGGGATCGGCGCCAGGAGATTGGATTTGGCTTGGTCCGCTTCGCTGAATTCGAGCCGCGTTTCCAGCTCATTGATCGTCAGTTCCCAGGCCTCATCCTGGGTCGTCGTGGTAACAGCAATCACCTTGCAACGCCGTAACAGGTACGTGGCGAAATGCCGGCGCTCCATGGCGCTCATCATGGGGCTCTGCAGCGCGGACCTGATGAAGTCGCGGTTCTCGACGATGTTGCATTCCGTTTCCGAGAGTTCCTCGAAATCCCCCTCGAAATCGAGTAGCGTTGCACCACGCTTCTGGACCAAGCTTTGAAACAGTTCAGCGGGTCCAGTTTGCGGAACAAATCTCAGTTCGGCCGCGCCCCTCCGAGTCAAAGGCTGCGCCTCCAGATAGCCGTGCAGCCTGTCCGCCTCGGCCGTATCCGTTTCAAGGTCGCGCAAAACCGCGATGATCATCGTCGTGGTCAGCAGCCGCTGATGGCCATCAACGATTTGTATCGAGTTCGAGGCGGGTGCCTGCGCCAGCGTCAATCTGCCGAGGCAATAGACGCTCCGGCGGCTCGGATCGTTGGCCGCTCCGGCCACATCGGAAATCAACCGCGCCACGTTGGCGGCCCGCCACGAGTACGCCCGTTGAAAATCGGTCAAACCGTAGCGCGCTTCACCAGAAAAAATGCCGTCGAATGTGACAAGGCTGACAGTCAAGCCTTCGCTTTGAACTGGCTTCGACTCAGCATCTGCAGTTTTGCGGCGTAACGCGCCCGCTCTCGGCCAAAAGCCGCTTCTTCCCTCGTCGTACTTCTCGACCACGCACGTCCCCACTCGACCTTCCGAACGACAATCGGAAACCCCACCCCGCACAGGACAATCGGTTGTTGCCTTGCGCTCTATCGCATCGAATTTTCAGAATATCGCCGTGTTGAAATCTGATAGCAGTTATCATCCAGCATGTGCGTTCGCGCAAGTGCAATCACGACGACGAGCATAGCTTCGGACCATTGTCCGGCACGAGCGAACCGAAAAGATTATATTGCGCACGACACCACTGTAGCGAGCAAGTCCAGCATGGCAACCCTCGTCTTTAAAATCGTCAAAGAATCCGAATGGGTTGCCGCTAGGCGTGCCGGCCATTACGACGGCTCGGCCGACGATCGCCGGGATGGCTTCATTCATTTCTCGACCCGCGATCAGCTTCACGGTACGGCGGAGAAACACTTTCGCAATTTAAAAAACTTGGTTCTCGTCGCCTTCAACGCCGGCACACTCGGGCCCAATCTGAAATTTGAAGCGTCTCGCGGTGGCGCGCACTTTCCGCATTACTATGGCGTGCTCAATCCTGAACTCGCGTTGTGGGCGAAAGCTATGATACCCGGCGTAGATGGAATTCCGCACTGTCCGTCCGAGGAGACGTAATGCGCCCCGAACTTTATGGCCTGGCTCGCGCCGTGCTCTTCAAAATGGCGCCCGAAGACGCTCACGAACTGACGCTCAAATCATTGGAAAGAGGACTTTTTCTAAAGTCTGCCGGCGGCGATCCTGCGGCCATCGGCGTGACGCTGTGGGGCCTCTCGTTCGCCAATCCGATTGGCATTGCCGCTGGCTTCGACAAGGACGCCCGTGTTCCCGATGGCGTGCTCGATCTCGGCTGCGGCTTCGCCGAAATCGGCACGGTGACGCCGTTGCCTCAGTCCGGCAACCCGCAGCCGCGCGTCTTCAGGCTGGTCCAGGATGACGGGCTGATCAACCGGTTGGGCTTCAACAACGGTGGTCATGCGGCGGCACTTGCCCGGCTTGAAAAGAGAACACCTCGCGGAATTTTGTGCGTCAACGTCGGCGCCAACAAGGACGCCACGGACCGCCCGGCCGACTACGTGCGTGGCATCGAAACGTTCTACAACGTCGCATCAATGTTCACGGTCAACATCTCGTCGCCCAACACACCGGGCCTGCGCGACCTGCAGGCGCCTGCGCAATTGGACGAGCTGCTCGGCCTGGTCATGGCGGCGCGCGATACGATGATCAAGGCCGGTAAGCCGCGGCGGCCGATTGTCGTCAAGATCGCGCCGGACATTGCCGAGGATGACATCGGCCCGATCACGGACCGGCTGGCGGCGCACGGCGTTGACGGAATTTCGGTTTCCAATACGACGCTTTCGCGCCAGGGCCTCCGGGACGATCAGAAAAGCGAAGCTGGCGGGCTTTCGGGAAGGCCGTTGTTTCATCGCTCGACCGTCATGCTCGCCAAGGTCTATCAAGCGACCGGCGGGCGCATTCCGTTGATCGGCATCGGCGGTATCGACAGTGGCGAGGCGGCGATCGCCAAGATCGAAGCCGGTGCCTCACTCCTACAGCTCTACACCGGCCTCATTTACAAGGGGCCGTCCCTGATCGGCGAGATCAAGCAGCATTTGGTGGCCGCCGTTAAGTCACGTGGGGTTGCGCGCTTGCAAGACTTGACGGGCGTTGAGGCGGCTGCCTGGGCGGCTAAGCCGCTTGAAGCCACGGCGAAGGGCGCGGCATGAAAAGTGCGGTGGGTCGTGAGCCCGCGCCAGCGAACTCCGCGGGTGAACTCGCCGGGCTCCCACCTCAGTTCCGATCCTGGTTCGAAGCCCAAGGCTGGCAGCCGAGGCCGCATCAGTTGGCACTGGTCGAAAAGGCCCGGCAGCGGCGCTCGACACTTCTCATAGCGCCGACCGGGGCCGGCAAAACCCTATCCGGATTTCTGCCGACGCTCGTCGCGTTGACCGACCGCGCGCTACCACGCCGGACGCGGCGGCTGCACACGCTCTACATATCGCCACTCAAAGCCCTCGCTGTCGACGTCGCCCGCAACCTGATGCGGCCGATCGCGGAGATGGCCTTGCCGATCGCCTGCGAAACCCGGTCCGCCGATACGCCGGTCTCGAAGCGTCAACGCCAGCGGAGCCGGCCGCCCGATATTCTGATGACCACGCCGGAGCAACTGGCGCTGCTGCTCAGTCACGAGGAAGCCCCGTTCCTGTTCGGTGCGCTCGACACCCTGGTTCTCGATGAACTTCACGCGCTGTCGGCGTCGAAACGCGGCGATCTGCTTGCACTTGGCATCGCCCGTCTCAGATCGTTCAATCCCGGTTTGCTTGAGATTGGGCTGTCGGCCACCGTTGCTAAGCCGAGTGAACTGAGGGCCTTCCTGGCGCCGCAGAGGACTCCAGATAGCCATTTCGCGCTGGCTGATCTCGTCACTGCGCCACCCGGCGTGGCACCGAGGATCGGCATCCTCGAAATCGACGATCCGGTTCCATGGGGCGGCCACAGCGCGACCTATGCCATGGCAGATGTCTACGCCGCCATCTGCCGCCATCGACTCACGCTGGTGTTCGTCAACACCCGCATGCAGGCCGAACTCGTGTTCCAGGAACTCTGGCACCACAACGAACAGGCGCTGCCGATTGCCCTGCATCACGGTTCTCTCGCCGCTCCACAACGCCGGAAGGTCGAAGCGGCCATGGCGGACGGGCGTTTGCGCGCCGTCGTCGCCACCTCAACGCTCGATCTCGGCATCGACTGGGGCGACGTCGATCTGGTCATCAACGTCGGCGCGCCGAAAGGTGCCAGCCGCCTCATCCAACGTGTCGGCCGCGCCAATCATCGTCTCGATGAACCCTCCAAGGCGCTGCTTGTGCCCGCCAACCGCTTTGAAGTTCTCGAGTGCCGGGCGGCGCTCGAAGCGGCCGAAGCCGGCGAGCAGGACGTGACCTTCGCGCGCACCGGCACCCTTGACGTCCTCGCCCAGCACATCACCTGCATGGCCTGCCAAGCGCCGTTCGATGCCGGTCAACTGTACGACGAGGTCCGAAGCGCCCTGCCATATGCTGCGA
>JANORU010000277.1:0-10579 GCA_031415475.1 Hyphomicrobium sp. | reverse complement strand
ATCGGATCGGCGCTCTAGCTATTTGCTTTGTCGCATTTTCTTTGACGAACCGGTGACCACTTCGAGGGACAAATGCTCTAGCTGCGCGCTTCGGCAAACGTCACCAGCCGTTGGTTGGTCTCATCCCAGAGCTTCAAGTTTGCGCACTGGAGGCTTTCCCACAGGGTCAGCCGGTTGAGGTTTGCCAGTTCGGCCGACGATCCGAGGCAGTCCTTGAGCCGGTAATTCGGGATCATGCTGTTGAGGTGGTGAATATGGTGCAGGCCGATCGAACCGGTGAACCAGTTCAGTACAGGATGCAGATCGTAGAACGAACTGCCATGCAGGGCGGCGACCTGGAACGACCAGTCGTCGGCGCGCTCCCAATGGGTATCTTCGAACTGATGCTGGATGAAGAACAGCCAGCCGCCGACGGCGGCCGCCACGTGGACCAGCGGCCAGACGACAAAGAACAGCGTCGAATAGCCAATGAACCAGCCGAGCGTTCCGTAGAAAACCAGCATGCCGGCATTGTTGCCCATCACGCTTTTCCAGGTTTCGCTGGCCGGATAGGGGTGGCCCCATGGCAACCGCTGCAGCACCATGAAGAAGAACGGCACGCCGATGCCGAACAGAAAGATCGGATTGCGGTAGAGGCGATACAGAAACTTGTGGTTGGGGGTCAATGCTTGGAATTCGGCGATCGTCAGCGTGGTGATGTCGCCGACGCCACGTTTTTCAAGATGCCCGGACGTCGCGTGATGCTGAGCGTGCTCACGCCGCCAAAGTCCGTAGGGGGTGACGGTCAAGACGCTGATCAGCCGGCCAACCGCGTCGTTGGAGGGCCGCGAGGTGAAGAACGAGCCATGGCCGCAGTCGTGTTGAATAGTGAAGAAACGAACCAACAGTCCGCCGCCTGGAATGGCGAGCAGCAGCGTCAGCCAGTAATTCGTGTTCGCGGTCGCGATCATGGCTGCGACGATCAACAGGAATGGAACGGCCGTTGAGGCGATCTGCCAGATCGCCTTGCTGTTGACGGCCCCCCGGTAGGCTGCGCAATGGGCGGCCAGTTGGCGCGCGCCATCGCGAATATCTTTCTTGAGGGAAGCCTGTTTCGGATCCTGGACGTCAGCGCCCAAGTCGAGATCATCGGCGCGCGCTTCGGCGCGTAGAGCAGCGGTGGCAGGTGACACGTTGTTCTATTCCGGAAGATTTAGACGTCGAGGTGCGATTCCCCCGGGATCGCGTAGCATATTCTCAAGACCCCGGCGAGAGGCCTTCATGCCGTCTTTCCACGTCAAAACGCTGTCGAAACATTGGCGCGGCACTTTTGTCGCGAACCTTGGAGGGTCGCCAAGAAAAACTTTGCAAGGCGATCAGCTGACATGACAAAGGGGCCGCTTTCGCAGCCCCTTTGCTCGGGATGTTCAGTTCGGCGATGCTGCACCGCAGTCGCCTGGGCGATAGCCCTCTATGGGCCTAGGGGTCTAGTGTTGACCCCAGACTTCGACCACGGCCGGTGTGCCTTCGAACAGGTTCTTCAATCCCTTGGCGAGATCGAATCGCGAGCGGTACTTGGCCTGGATTTCCTTGATGGCGGCGCGGCCACCCTTGAATTCCAGCGGGCCGTACGGCGAACCCGGATCGACGCGTTCGCGCATCTGGAACACTTCATCCGGACCGGTATAGAACACCACCCGCACTTCGCGCAGCGTGATAGCGCGGTCCTTGGCAATGACGCGCAGCTTGGTGAAGCCGCCTTCGTTCTTGCCGACCGTGATCACGTCCTTGTCGAAGCCGGTGAAGCCGGCCGTCTGAGCGCCAAGCAGCACCCAGCCCTGGTTATACTTCTTGCCTTCGCCCTGCGGTCCAAGCCAGCCCTCGGCAAACTGGCCGGTGACTTCGATGCGTGCCTGGCCTTTGACGTTCGGCTTGGAACGATAGTTCATCTGGATTTCACGGATGAACTTGTCGCCCTGGATTTCAAACCAGCCCGTGCGGGTGTTGGCTTTGACGTCTGCGTCGACTGCCAGATCCTGCGTCGTGCCGTCGAGATAGACGACTTTGAGCGAGTTGATGTGCACGTCGTTGGCAAGAACGCGCAGGCGCATGCGCTCGAATTTGCCGATTTCGCCGCCGACTTTGATGACGTCGCGATCGATGCCGAAGCCGACGTTCTGATAGCCGAACATGACGTCATTGCCGTCAATCACCTTACCGGGTGTGACGGTCGACGGCGTCGACGGTGTCGGCGCTTCCGAGAGATCGCCGGTTGCCGGTTTTACCGGCCGCTCCATGGCGCGGCCATCCTTGCCCTGCACACCGAGAACCTGCAGATCGCCGGTGCCCTTGGAGCCCTTCCAAGTGACGTTGACCTTGTCGACGAACTTATCGGTGGTCGAAGTCGCGATTTCGCGGCTCCGCTCACCCTTCTTCATATCGATTTGACGATCTTCGTTGTGCACAGAGCCGTCGCTGTAGACGATCTGCACGCGCGAAAGGTCGATTGTGGTTTTGCCTTTGTTTTTGACGCGGATGCCACGGTAGGCACCCTTGGCACTGCTGACGTCGATAGACGCGCTGCCGTCTTTACTGAGGTCGAGCGACTCTGTCGCGATGCCCACAAGGTCCTGGGCGTCCGCTACCGAAACCGCGCCGGCCGCCAAGAGGGCAAGACCTGCCACTACCAGCCTACGGAACATGAAAAACTCCCCTTCACTACACCTGAAGCCCCTGGCTCCATGAGACGGGCGTATCTCACCCACTGCGCAATCGAAAGGCAAGACAAGCCGCCATGCTCCGCATCCTGCTTGAATGTGTGATGCGGAATCGCCACACATTCCCTGGTCACTTCGCCCAAGATCATTGGGAATTCTCGAAATTCCCTGGTGCAGCGCGAAAAATCACATCCCGCGGAGAGCAGGCGGTAGCAATCAGAGGATGTGTGGACCGGATTCTGAGCATTAGTGGCGGGGAGCCATGGCAACGAGATCAGCTTCAGGTTTGACGCCGCGCGGAAGCGCTGAACATCGGGCTGCGGTTGACGCCGTGTCGACGCGCTTCGCTGACCGGTCGTCGCGTGTTGCGGGAGAGCTCGCCCAGCATGCCAGCACTCTGACGTGGATCGAAAGCACGCCGCCCGATGTGATTGTCTGGCCTGAAAGCATCGCCGACGTCGTGGCGATTGTCGAGCTTGCCCGCGTGCATCGCTTGGCCATCGTTCCGTATGGCGCAGGCACGTCGCTCGAAGGACATATCAATGCGCCCTTCGGTGGCGTCTCTCTCGACATGTCGCGCATGAACCACGTGCTGGCCGTCAACGGCGACGATCTCGATTGTGTCGTCGAACCGGGCGTCACCCAGCATCAATTGGAAACGCATCTGCGCGACACCGGCCTCTTTTTTCCAGTCGACCCCGGCGCCGGCGAGGCGACGCTCGGCGGCATGGCCGCAACGCGCGCCTCGGGCACGCGAACGGTGCGCTACGGCAGCATGCGCGACAACGTCATGAGTGTGACGGCCGTGCTGGCTGACGGATCAGTCGTCAGAACAGCGCAGCGGGCCCGCAAGTCGGCGGCCGGTTATGATCTGACGCGCTTGCTCGTCGGATCGGAAGGCACGCTCGGCATTTTCGTCGAGCTGACATTGAAGCTGCAGCCGCGGCCTGAGGCGGTCCTTGCCGCCGTGGCGCGATTTGCAACAATCGGGTCGGCTGCCAATGCGGCCATCGCTGCGATTCAAGGCGGATGCCAGGTCTCGCGCCTCGAACTTCTCGATGAAGCGTCGCTGGCCATCGCCCATGCCAATGGTCTCGATCCGGTGCCCGCGCCGCCAGGACCGGCGCTGTTCGTCGAAGTCGAGGGCACGCCCAACTCTGCCGCCGAGCATATGGCGCTATTCGAAACCATGGCGCGCGAGGCCGGCGCAAAGGCCGTGCTTCGCGCAGCGACCGCAGACGAGCGCAACCGGCTGTGGGCGTCGCGGCATGACGCCTTCTGGAGCATACGCGCCGCCTTTCCCGGCCGGGCCTACATCGTCACAGACGTCGCCGTGCCGATTTCCCGCCTTGCCGAGTGTCTCAAGGAAACCTCTGCCGATATCGCAACGTCGCGATTGGTGGCGCCAATCCTCGGCCACGTCGGCGACGGCAATTTCCACGCCGTCGCTGCTGTCGATCCATCTGACGCCGGCGAGATGGTCCGGCTCAACGGTTTTCTCGACCGGCTGGCGCGGCGGGCCATTGCCATGAGCGGGACTTGCACCGGAGAGCACGGCATCGGCGAGGGCAAGGCGCGCTATCTGGCTCTCGAACACGGGGCTGGCGTTGACGCCATGCGGGCCATCAAAACCGCGCTTGACCCGCTCGGCATCCTGAACCCCGGCAAGTTGTTTTCGGACTCGTGAGGTACGCATCCGGAACGTCCCGACAGGTCAAAAAATTTACACTCTGTTAACCTTTGAGCGGTCCTGCCCCCTGTAAAATCAGTTTCTTGCATCCGCACCCCGCGTTTGGCCAATTGCCAAGCAGCGTGGGAAGGCCGCGTTAACCCTCATCATGCGAAAAAACTCAGTGCTGGGAAGGCTTACGCTGTCCCGGCTTGTCGTTGCGTGTGGGTTCGAGTTCGATGGCGGTTAAGGTAAAACGGGAGCGGCCGGATCAGCGCCGCCACCACCGTGTTACCGCTCCTCTCTACGTCGAGGTGGAGGGCGTTGCCGCGCGCGCCTCTGACTGGTCGCTCGGCGGCCTGCGCGTCGAGGATTTCGAAGGCGAATTGCCGGCCACCGGCGCCGAGATCGCCCTGCAACTGACCCTTCCGTTTCAAGGCTTCGATGTCGGCTTCGCCGCCAAGGCCGAGGTTGTCCGCACCAATCCGCAGAATCGCATGTTCGCGGTCCGCTTCACCGAAATCGGTGAGCGCGAGCGCGAGCTCATGCAGCACTTCATCGAAGAGCTGGTGCGCGGCGCGATGGTCGACATCGAAGACACCATCCAACGCATCGATGTCCCCGTAACGCCGGCATCCTTGCAGCCCGATCTGCCACGGGCAGTCGCCGCTCAAGTGCCGGTCCACCGGATGCCGGTCAAGGCAGCGGTCATGTCGGCGATCTACCTCGGACTCGGCGCTGTGATCTTCGGCTACGCCGGCCTTCTCGCCTATACCAATTTCTTCCGCATGGAAGTTCAGACCGCGGTCATGACAGCGCCGGTCGAAACCGTGCTCGCCACGGACGACGGCACGGTTCGCCTGCCCGATTTGAAGCCCGGCTCGAACGTCCGCGAGAACGACATCATCGTCGATTTGGTCAACACGCAACTCGAGCGAGAGGTGGAACTCGCCGAACTCGGCATTCAGGAACGCAAGTCCAAGCTTGCGTTCACCAAGAAGAAGCACATCGAAGAATTGGACCGCATCCGCAGTTACGCCGCCGTCGAGATGAAGAACATCCAGCAGACGCGCGTCGAGCTCGATGCGCTCGCCTTGCAGCTCAAAATCGCCGACACCAACCGGCAGCGGTTGAAGGACCTTTATGACAAAGGCTTCCTGACCGAGTCCAAGCTGCAGGACGCCGAACGGCAAGCTCTGGTGGTGCGCAAGGATTTCGACATTCGCCGTATCGAACTCGCCTCGCGCGTCGAGATTGCCGATCACGATCTCGGCAAACGGATGTTCACCGGCACCGAGACCATCGGCAGCGCCGATATCGTCGGTCAGGGTCCCGAACTGGAAGCCGAGATCCGGCTGATCGAGCATGAGATACAGTTCGCGCAGCAGAAGTACATTACCGCCATCAACCGGCGCTCGCTCGAATCCGTGCGCGCGCCGTTCGACGGCACGATCCTGCAATTGCCGCGCACCAACAATGCAACGGTGCGTCGCGGTGAAGTGATCGCGGTCATCGAACAGCGCAAGAACCGCCAGGTGACGGCATTCCTGAACCAGGATGAGGTTCTGCGCGTCGGGCTTGACGACGAAGTGTCGGTGTTCGTGCCGTCCGTCGGCAAGACCATCAAGGGCTTCGTCAAGGACATCGACCGCACCAGTGGCTTCATCCGCGAGCAGGAGCAGCGCACCAATCCCGGTGCGACTTGGCGTGGCCCGACCGACCGCTCGGCCAAGGTGACGATCGCGTTCTTTGATCCGAGGGAAGTAGAGGATTTCGAAAAATACCGCACGGGCGTTCCTGTCGTGGCGGTGTTTGAACGCCGGGCGACCAACTCCGTGCTGTCGAAGCTCGGCAACGCGTTCGGGTTGTGAGGCCAAAACCCATGCGCCTCACCAACGGCGGCCTCGTTCTGGAAGATCCGACCAAACCGCTGCCGCCCGGCTCCAAGTGGTCGCCGCAGGTATTTCTCAAACTCATCCTCTATGTCACGTGCTGCTGCATCGCGTTGTCGGCAATTCCCAACCAGCTCTGGGACCCCGATAACAACGAGATCGTATATGTCATCGGCATTCTCGGCATCTGGCGCTATCTGTGGTGGTTCAACCATTGGATGCGCGCGCTGACGTTCGAGAAGATCACCTATCCCCGCATGCGAACGCGTGCCGAGGCGCTGTGGGACTCGGGCTGGAGACCGCGCCACATCCACGTTCAGATGACCACTTTCCGCGAGCACCGGGAGATTTCCGAAGCGGTTATTCGCGCGCTATGCGAAGAATTTCGCGAGGCCGGCGTGCCAGCCACCATTTGGCTCGGCTCGAGCGAGGCGAGCGATGAGCAGAAGATCATGCGCCACCTAAAGCTGGTCGGTAGCGATCTCGACATCACGCTCAGGATTATCCGCCAGAACCAGCCGGGCAAACGCGTCGCCATCGCCCTCATCCTTCGTGCCATGTCGCGCGAGGGTCTTGGCAAGAATGATATCGTTGCGTTCATGGACGGCGACTTCGTCCTGCATCCCGGCGCCTTCCGCAAATGTACGCCGCTGTTTGCCCTGGATCCAGAGCTTCACGCCTTGACGACCGACGAGCATGTGCTCGTCAAAGGTCCGAAATGGATGCAGTCGTGGCTCAATATGCGGTTTGCCCAGCGGCGCTTGGCGATGCAGAGCCACGCGCTCTCGAACCGTGTTCTAACTCTCACCGGCCGGTTCTCGCTGTTTCGTGCCACCCACATCACCAGCCATGAGTTCATCCGTCTGCAGGAAGCCGATTTCCTGAATCATTGGCTGTGGGGCACGTTCCGGTTCCTGTCCGGCGACGACAAAAGCTCCTGGTACACGCTGTTGAAGCACGGCGTGAAAATGACCTATGTGCCCGATGCGGCCGGCACGACCATCGAAGTCGTCGAGGGCAATGGGCGGACGCGCATGGTCGAAAACCTGCGGCGTTGGTCGGGCAACATGCTGCGCAACGGGCTGCGGGCCATTCAGCTTGGGCCGAGGCGCATGCCGTTCTTCATCTGGTGGTGCTGCGTCGATCAGCGGCTCGCCATGTGGACCATGCTGTTCTCGCCCATGATGGCGCTTGCTGGCACATTGAAGTTCGGCACGGGGTTCTTGTTCGCATATGCCGCGTATATCGCCGTAACGCGTTTCATGCTGTCGTTTGTTCTGTTCGCCTATTCTCGCGAGGTCGACCTGAACTTCATCTGGACGCTCTATGCCAACCAACTGCTGAACGCCGGCGTCAAAGTCTACATGATGTGGCGTTTGTCGAAGCAAAAGTGGACCAACCGCGGCAACCAGAAGCAGGGCTTTTCCGGCAATACGTGGCTGACGACGTTCCGCGAGACGATGGCAACCTATTTGACCGCTCTGTCGTTCACCTCGCTGTTTCTCGGGGTTGTGCTTTACACAAACTTGCTGACTGTCCCGAGTTTCGACTTATTGATCGCCCTCTTGTTTGGCTGATCTATCTGGTCGCAGTCAAAAATTTTCAGTTCGATAAAATTGTTGCGGCTGATTTCAGCCGATAGCGACGAGCGCCTGCCAAGTTCGACTTGCGCGACTGTGTCCCGATCAAAAAAACAATCGGAAGGGCCTGTGCGTCGTGGACCGGCTCCTGGGGGAGTAGCCACGCTGCGCCGGATAACTCCGGACGCTTGGTGATTGGTCAGGCAAGGGCGACCTTGCCGAATGGGAGCGTAAGATATGAATATGACTTCGCCCGTCAGCGGAGAGCGGGTCGAGTTGCGCACGAGCATTGGTCTCGATGCCGGGCTGCAGAAACCTTCAATCAGCGTTATTGGTCTTGGCTATGTCGGTGCTGTTTCGATGGCCTGTTTGGCCCATCTCGGCTTCCGCATGGTCGGCGTCGATGTTTCACACGAAAAAGTCCGTTCCATTAAAGAAGGCCGTTCGCCGATCGTCGAAGACCGGCTCGGCGATCTGCTGGCCGACGGTGTAGCTCAGTCACGCATCGACGCGACGCAGAACCTCATCGCCGCCGTTCTTGATACCGATGTGACATTCCTTTCGGTCGGCACGCCGACTGCAAAAGACGGCGGTTGCGACTTTACTTATGTCCGTCAGGCGAGCCGGGCGATTGGCCAGGCCATCGCCTTGAAATCTTCCTATCATGTCGTTGTGTTGCGCTGCTCGGTACCGCCGGGCACCACGCTCGACGTCGTTGTGCCGGAAATCGAAACCGCATCCGGCAAGAAGCTCGGCGAGCATTTCGGCGTCTGCTTCAACCCGGAATTCCTGCGCGAGGGCGTAGCGGTTGCCGATTTCTTTGCGCCGCCGAAAACGGTTGTCGGCGCGTCCGACACACGGGCAGAGGCATGCGTGAGCCGCATCTACTCGGCGATCGACAAGAATGTCATCTTCACCTCGATTGCTGCCGCCGAAATGGTCAAGTATGTCGACAACGTCTGGCATGCGGCCAAGGTTGCGTTCGGCAACGAAGTTGGCCGCCTGTGCAAGGCGCTCGACATCGACAGCCACGATGTCATGAACATCTTCATCACCGACACCAAGCTCAACCTGTCTCCCTACTACCTGAAGCCCGGGTTCGCCTATGGTGGCTCGTGCCTGCCGAAGGAAGTGCGCGCCGTCAGCCATATCGCCGGCGCCATGGGCGTCGAGGTGCCGTTGATCGACAGTCTGACAGTCTCGAACCAGCGCCACATTGCCAAGGCCATCGAACTGTTGAAGCCGTTTGCCGGCAAGCGCTTTGGATTCCTGGGCGTGACCTTCAAGCCAGGCACCGACGACATGCGTGAGAGCCCGACTCTGGACGTCATGGCGTCGTTGATGTCCGACGGCGAGACCATTCAGGCTTACGATCAGAATTTGAACTTCGGTCCGCTTCTCCAGCATCAGATCGACTATGTGCGGCATGCAGTCCCCGCCCAGGCCAAGCTGATGGATGAGCTTCAGGCCCTGACGGTTGCCGACGCCGCAACTCTGGTCGACAACAGCGATGTTGTGATCGTCAGCCACGCCACCGAAGAATTCCGCAAAGCGATCAAGGAGCGCCGGGCCGGTGTGCACGTGCTCGATGTTGCGCGGCTCTTCAAAGTGCTTCCCAATGACGCAACGTACCAAGGAATTGCCTGGTAACTACGAATTTCAGTAATGCCATTTATACCAAAAGTGAAAAGAGCCGGTCATTTTCTGACCGGCTCTTTTTGCATTTTAGCTCGATAAAGCCCGCGAAATTAAGTGTCGATAAAAATCGATTCAAATTTTACGAGAATGATCGATCAGCTTTGCACCTCTTATTGGAAAGTCGTCAGTATTGTCGGCAACATCAAAGACGCTGCGTGTGATGACGAAGCGTTGGGGCGTGGAATGTGTGGGCGGTGGCCGCTCAATTCGAGGAGTCAGTTGTTATGAGCGATCGGGAGCAGGGCGAGGCGGGTGAAGTCCGCGAGGAGCTGCTGGTCGACGGCGGGTTTGAAGGCGCAAAGGTCGGCGCCAACGCCTGGGGCCACCAGTCAGAGGTTGGCGGATGGAAGTCCGACACCGAGATCGAAGTTTGGGGCAAGGGCTTCTACGGCATCACCGCCACCGAAGGCGACAAATTCGCCGAGCTCGACTACGATCGCCGCGCTTCCAACATTTTCCAGGACGTCGCCACCAAGGCCGGCGTCGAATACGCGTTCTCGTTCGACTATATGAAGCGCTCCGACAGCAAGGCGGGCTCCGACACCATCAAGGTGTACTGGAACGGCAAGGAAGTCGGCACTGTCGACCCGTCGAAGTCGGAATGGTCAAAGGCTGAATTCAAGGTCGTTGGCACCGGCGGCACGGATCGCATCGAATTCCGCGAAGCCGGCGAAGATAACGACAGCTACGGCGGCTTGATCGACAACGCGTCGCTCAAATCGACCGGCCGCGTCGAACGCGAAGCCGCTGACAAGGCCGCCGCTGACAAGGCCGCCGCTGACAAGGCCGCCGCTGACAAGGCCGCCGCTGACAAGGCCGCCGCTGACAAGGCCGCTGCTGACAAGGCCGCCGCTGAGAAGGCTGCCGCTGACAAGGCCGCTGCCGAAAAGGCAGCTGCTGACAAGGCTGCCGCTGACAAGGCTGCTGCTGAGAAAGCTGCTGCCGAGAAAGCCGCTGCCGATGCTGCCGCCAAGGAAGCTGCCGACAAGGCCGCTGCCGAAAAGGCTGCTGCTGACAAGGCTGCCCACGACGCCGCTCTGCACC
>JANORU010000276.1:0-2723 GCA_031415475.1 Hyphomicrobium sp. | reverse complement strand
AGTCGTGGTCACGGCGATTGGCACTATCGACGCCGATCGCGATGTTCGTTTTTTGGCGTCGGACGGCGCGTCCGTACAACTTGGCCGGCTGGGTTGGGAGCATTTTTGAAACGCGGCGTTGGGCAATGCGTATCGATCCGGGAGCTATCTCGTCACATGTCGTCTTTTCGCAACGCCGCCAACTGTTTATCCGGGTGCGACCGTAGTTTGGGGCTTGGTTCACGGTCTTGGTTTAGCCATATGAAAGGCGACATGTGCCGCGAGTTCGGCGTTTGGAATTCGGTCCCCGGCAACGGGCTCGTTGACAAGCCCCACCGGGGATAACATCGGACGAGGAATGACAGGTTTGAAGCCGAACGTGGCGCGAGTTGAACGGCCGGCGCAAGCGGCCCGCTTGGCAACTGTCGTGATCGGTTTGATCGCCGGCGTGATGCTCGCCGCCTTGGCCTTGAGTGGCGTGTCGTACGCCCAGGGCAATTGGTATGACGGCATAACCGGATTTGGTTCGCCGAACTTTACCAACAAGCCAAAGTCCGACCAAAAGGCCGCCAAGGCGGATGACATCAACGATTTGCGGCCCGGCAAAATTCCCTGGCGCAGCGATGAGATGCTGAGCCAGATCGATGGCGCTATCGAGAAGTATCGGCAGATCGTATCCAAGGGTGGCTGGCCAGCCATTCCCGGCAACCGCATGCTGCGGCCTGGCGACAGCGACGAGCGCGTACCGGCCGTCCGCAAGCGCCTACGCGCCACCGGCGACTTAAAGCAGGGTGGCGGCGGTTGGGACGATTACGATTTCGATGGCACTCTGGAAGAGGCCGTGCGCCGCTTTCAGGATCGTCATGGTCTGAGAACGAGCGGCCGCGTCGATCAGTTGACGCTGGCGGCCATGAACGTCACCGCGGACGAGAGACTTCAGCAGCTCGAAACCAATCGCACCCGGATCGTTGAACTCCTGCAAATTCCGGTCGAAGACAGGTACGTGCTGGTCAATGTGCCGGCGTTCCAGCTTGAGGCCGTCGAACGGTTCGAGGTCGAGCAGCGCCATCGGGTTATCGCCGGCCGGCCCGAGCGCGAGACCCCGTCGCTCAAGGCGACCATCAAAGCGCTGAATTTCCAACCGTTCTGGAAGGTGCCCGACAGCGTCGCGCAACTCGATGTCTTCCCGCGGCTTGTTAAGGAGCCCGAATACCTCGACAAAGAGGGCATTCGCGTCCTGGCCGGAGATTTCAACGGCACCGAGGTCGATCCGCGCAACATCGACTGGTCGACGGCCGATAGCAAGGTCGTCAAGCTGCGACAGGATCCGGGCGATAAAAACGCGCTCGGGCTTGTTCGCATCGATATGCAGAACGAGCACGGCGTCTATATGCACGATACGCCGATGAAGCCGCTGTTCGAGCAGCGGTCGCGCGCCTTCAGCGCCGGCTGCGTGCGCGTCCAAGATGTCTTCAAGCTGGTGTCGTGGCTCGCGCGCTACGAGCCGGGCTGGGAAAATCCTGGCCAGGTCGATGCTGTGGTCGCATCGGGTCAAGCGCTTGACGTGACGTTGACGCGCCCTGTGCCGGTCTACTTCGCTTACATTACGGCATGGGCGGAACAGAGCGGGCTCGTCTCGTTCCGCAACGACATCTACAATCGCGACGGCCGCTCGTTTGGCCCCGATATCGTCGATCCGGATGCCCCGCCGCCACCGCAGAGCTTAGCGCCCTGAGGGCTGTCACGGCTTGAGCAGCCCCTGTGACCTCATTCACCGGCTAACCGGCACGCGGCATTGGTCACCGCGGCCCAGGTGCCGCCGTGGTTCGAACTCGCTTCTAGATCGGTTGGGAAAGTTTGGCTCCGCGGGCTGGGCTCGAACCAGCGACCGTCCGATTAACAGTCGGATGCTCTACCACTGAGCTACCGCGGAATAGCACTTTGAGGACAGAGCCGGGCTCATAGCAGATGGTTCTGCCGTGAGCCAGGGATTTTGGATTGCCTATCGGCGATCCACCGGCGTGTCCTGCTGTCGCGCCGGAAAGCGCGTAAATTGGAGGCCACGCCCGGAATTGAACCGGGGTGCGCGGATTTGCAGTCCGCTGCGTCACCACTCCGCCACGTGGCCTCACCTTGACCCTGGGAATTTGACACCCAAAAGTTAAGACGGCGCATCTAGCACAAGTCGTTCCAGCGGCACAAGCGATCGGCGGCGAGCGGCCAAAGTCGTCGCCAGAGGGGCAATTTAGGCCCTGGCCTGTGGCTGTGACTGACAGTATTGAGACCCTATCAGCACCCTGCACCCGTCAGGCGTGCGAGACGGGGAGGGCGAAAGACCAAACTCATGACGGATAGCGCCCTCCAACGCAAAACGATGGTCGACAGTCAGGTGCGGCCAAGCGACATCACGGATCGCCGGATTATTCGCGCCATGCTCGACGTTCCGCGCGAGGCCTTTGTTCCGCCGGACCAGAAAGCGCTCGCCTACGCCGATCGCGATCTTGTCGTCAGCGGTGCGGCCGGCCTTGGGCTCAGGGCCATTCTGGCGCCGCGCACGCTCGCCAAGCTCGTCCAGGCACTCGACATTGACGGCGGCGATACCGTGCTCGACGTGGCCGCTGCCACCGGATATTCGAGTGCCGTTCTAGCAAAGCTTGCGGCCAAAGTTGTCGCGCTCGAGTCCGACATCACGCTGGCTGGGGCGGCCCGAGGGACGCTCAAAGACCTTGGGATTGTCAACGTGA
>JANORU010000275.1:0-2455 GCA_031415475.1 Hyphomicrobium sp. | reverse complement strand
TCGGCGTATTCATCCACTGGGAAGCGGCCGACGACGCCAAGATCCAGGACTTCAACTATCGCGCCACCAAGGAAGCCCTCGCCCGCGCCATTGCCGGCAAGCCGACGGCTGCCGAAGCGACCGCGCAGCGCAACTCGGCTTCGCATCCGTTCGCTGCCAAGACTTGAAGCGGAAACCGTCCTCAGCAGAATAACGATGCCCCTCCAATGAAGGCGGGCCTGCTGCAGCGATTGGGTCGAGCGTTCTCGGGCCGCTGGAAAGGCTGATATCCCGAAAGGGACGACACCCGAAAGCGGACTTCACTAAAAACTTCAACCGGCGGTCTCTTCGAGATCGCCGGTTTTTATTTGGCCTGAATGGAGCGCCGTGGCGACGAGCGCACCAGATGCCCCGGCTGCTCTTAGGGCCATCAAGTCGTCTCGCGCGCGGACACCGCCGGCGGCATAGACCCGCCGTTTCGGTCCGGCGCGCAGCCGAAGGGCGGTAAACTTTTCAACGTCCGGTCCGTCGCCCGTTCCGACGCGTGCCAGCGTCATGACGATCACACAGCCGGGCCAGAACTTTGGCAGATCGAGCCAGCCTGCGTCGCCGAGAAACCGGTCGCCTTGAAAGTCGAGCGACAGGATCAGCCGGTCGCCTGAGCCGGCCGCGAGTTGGGCAAAATCGGCCGGAGAGATGCCGCCTTCGGTGCCGATGACGGCCTTGACGTTGGGGATAGCGAGCAAGGCGTTGACCTCGCCCATGACCCATGCACCGCTATCGACCCAGACGTCGCCGCGTGGCCAGTCGCCCGCGAGTTGCTGGATGAGGTCGAGATTGGCCCCGCGAGCTTCGATGCCATCGAGATCGGCGATATAGAGGGTCTCGAATGGGAAGAGCTGCCGATAGCCACGCGCGACCGCCGCCGGATCGGCGCTCGCCGCCAGCGGGGTTACAAGCGGCTTATAATTATGCCGCTCGCCCGCCACCGCGCGCACCGCCAGGCCGTGACGAATATCGATGACCGGGATGATGTGCATGGGTGTCTCTCCGGGGAGAGGGGTAGCATAGACCAAAATGAGTTGGTTATCCTGCGATCTGGGCCGCCATAGCTCACCACACGCTATGGCGTCCTGCCCGGCGCACCACGTTTCAATTCTCTTGATCCCCCTGCTCGACCCAGAGATACCACCCGACCGAGATCAGCACGATTGCGCCACCGGTCAACACGGTTGCGCCAGGCTGTTCATAGAAGAAGTACCAGACGAGGAGCGGGCCCAAGACGACATCCAGCATTTGGATGAAGCCGGATTCGCCCGCCGTGATGTAGCGGCCGCCGTTCAGCGCCAAAACGTAGGCGATGCCAGATGTCAAACCGCCGTAAAGTGCGCATGCCAACAACGCGGTGGGCGGCGGAATACCCGGCTCTATGAACGGCACCGCCACAAGTCCGCACACGCCGGCCGCAAGTGCCATCGCCACGTTCAGATCAAGGTTGGGATGAACCTTGGTATGCACAATCTGCGAGGCGAATGTTGCCGTCATGATGAAGGCTGCGATGATGCCCAGGAAATCTTTAGGTGATGCTGCAGCGCCGGCCATAATCGCGATGCCGACAAAAGCTGCAAGCCCCGCGCTGATGAGGCGGAGCGTCACCCGTTCGCCAATCCAGAAGTAACTAACGAGAGCGGCGATGAACGGCAACACCGCATAGATGATCATCACATTGGCAACTGTCGTCAGATTAAGTGCGAAGATATAGGCGATCGTCGACAGAACGGAGATAGCGACCGAAACGGCGCCAGGTGGTCCCATTCCGGCCTTCGCCTTCGCCAAATTTTTGCGGTGTTCGTATGCGGCGACAGCGAGAAGCGTTATGAATGGGAACAACGACCGCCAGCCAATAAGTGTCCAGGACTCAAGATTGGCCATCCTGACAAACGGCCCCGCCGTGCTCCACAGAATGGCCGAAATCGTAACCAGCACAATTCCATAGGTCCGGCTGGCCATCGTGTCCTCAGATGATGCACATATCTGCTTACGTTAAGATGCAATGGCTTCCAACAGACATGACCGCGCTGGCCGCCAATGACACGCTTCATGTGCTATTTAAATTGCAACCCTTGCGTCCAAGCAATCGTCCGCTCCGGTTCAATGTCAGACTGCTACGAATGCGACGATACCGTCGGCTTGGCCGCTGGATGCCGCCGGGGATATCTTTCAATTTTCGTCCTTAACAACTCTCCCAAAAATCCCGCTCCACCAAACTTATCCCCGCGTCCCCGCCATCGAATAGTATCTCTCCGTTCCGCATCACTCGGGGCGTCTTCGCGAGACGTTGTGGTGATGGATGCGGGATCAGGATCGGCAGGACTTACGCGCTCAAACGTTGAGCAACCCTGCCGCACGATCCGCCACCCCCGTAGCGATACGGGCAGCCCGGGCCACCTGGCTTAAGAGAGCGGACGATGATGCC
>JANORU010000274.1:0-8745 GCA_031415475.1 Hyphomicrobium sp. | reverse complement strand
TGGGCACAAGCCGGCCACGACCGGCAGTCCGTCACGATTTGAACGGACTGCCGGGTGTGTGGGTCGTCAGACTATTTCGCGAGAGCCGCAGTCAGCGCAGCAACGGCGTCGCCGCCGTCAGCCGTCGTGACGCCAGCAAGCCACGGCTTGGCAGCGCCGGCGTTCGCCTTGAGCCAAGCCTTGGCCGTGGCCTTCGGATCGGCGCCGTCCTTCAGAACCGGACCCATCATCGCGCCTTCCATGGCGAGATTGAACTTCAGGTTCGACAACAGCTTGCCGACGTTCGGGCATTCGGTGAGATAGCCGGCGCGGACGTTGGTGTGGACGGTGGCAGCGCCGAAGCCGCTATCGCCCATGCCGTCGAGGTAGTGGATCTTCATTTCACCCATAATCGGATGCGGCGTCCAGCCGAGGAAGATGATCCACTTCTTGTCCTTGATGGCCTTTTCAGCTTCGGTCAGCATGCCCGCTTCCGAGCTTTCGACCAATTCGTACCCGGCCAGATTGTTTTCTTTCTTGGCGATCATTTCGCCAATGATGCGGTTGCCGTCGTTGCCGGCTTCGATGCCGTAGATCTTGCCGTCGAACTTGTCTTTGTTGGCGGCCAGATCCGCGAGGCTCTTGACGCCGGCGTCGGCGACGTACTGCGGAACGACGAGACCGTAACCGGCGTTGTCGAGATTGGTGCCGATGGTTTCGACCGACTTGTCGTCCGTGTAGGCCTTGATGTCGGCGGTCATGCTCGGCATCCAGTTGCCGAGAAACACGTCGATGTCCTTGCTCTTCAAGGACGCATAAGCGACGGGCACAGCCAGCGTCTTGATTTCTGGCGCATAGCCGAGGGCTTCGAGGATGACCTGTGTCGTTCCGGTCGTCACCTGAATGTCGGTCCAGCCGACGTCGGCGAACCGGACTTTCTTGCAAGTCGCTTCTTCGGCATGGGCAACCCCGGCGAACACGCCAAGGGCGGCGACTGCCGATATTACTGCGCGTTTCATGGCAACTCCTTCGGTTTTCAGGGAACGATCGATCATAACTCCGGGCCCCGGAGCCTGAGCGGCCCGGGGCAAACTTTGGTTTAGCATCGCACGGCGGCTCGCGAGCCGCGCGCAATGGTTTGATCGAACAGCATGGCAGGCGAAAGCGATTTAACAATTGCGACACAAACCTGTGCCCAGACGCCTTTCAATTCGGCCTTCCCGGACCGGGAATTCGACAGCTCAAGGCACATTGTCCAGACCCTGGTTCAGGTCCGGGCGAGGCTCGGTCTCGGGGTTGCGCGCCGCCGGCCGGACGCCGGGACGGTCCCGGTCGTGGGTTCCGCCGCCATGGGCTGGCGCTCGCTGCGCGGGGTCTTGCCGTACAGAGCCCGGTAGGACTTGGAAAAGTGGCAGGTCGACTGGAACCCGCAGGACACCGCGATCTGGGTGATCGACATCTGCGTCTGCAGCAGCAGTTCGCGGGCCCGGCGCAGGCGAAGCCGCAGATAGTACTTGGTCGGCGTGGTGCCGAGCGTTTCGTGGAACATCCGCTGCACCTGGCGAAGCGACAGGCCGGCCGACTTCGCAAGTTCGACCGCGGTCAATGGGTCTTCAAGATTTTCTTCCATCAAGGCCGCCAATTCGACGAGCGGGCGATGATTGAAGCCGAGCCGTGCCGCCAACGGAATATGTTGCCGGTCGTGGCTGTCGCGCACCCGCTCAAGAATGAACTGGTTGGAAATTTCCGCCACCAGCGTATTGCCGAATTGCTTACGCACGAGCGTCAACAGCATGTCGACCGGGGCGATCCCGCCGGTGCAGGTAATCCGGTCGCGGTCGATGACGAACAGCTCGTCGAGGAACGTGACGCGGCGATTGCTCTCCTTCAGGCTCGCCATGTTTTCCCAATGGATCGTGCAGTTGTAGCCGTCCAACAGGCCGGAACGGACGAGGGCGAACGTGCCGGTGCACAACCCGCCGAGCGTAACGCCGGTGCGTGCCGCCCGGCGCAGCAGCGTGACCACCTTGTCATCGACGAATTTGCCGACGTTGGTGCCGCCGCAGACAAACAGAATGTCGAGGGGCCCAGCCTTTTCAATGGTCGTCGTCTCGGCCAGCATCAGGCCGCTGCTCGACGGCACCGGTTTGCCGTCGGCGGAAATCACGGTCCATGCATAGTGCGAAGTGCCGGAGAGATGATTGGCCATGCGTAGCACTTCGACCGCGCTGGTAAAGGCGATCATTGTGTACTCGTTGAGGGTCAGAAAACCGATCCGGCACTTCGGTTCTGCGTCTCTGGCCAACTGCACGGAATGCTCCGTCGTCCAACGTAACCGCTCAGGCCTCAACAGGCCTGGAGCGATACTGACACGAATGTCGCATTACTGCCAGTCTTGTCGTTTGGGAACAACAGGCCGTGGCGGCCGATTTCGCCATCCTGAACTCACCCGGCCGCATGCCGGAAAATGCTTTGTCGCGGGCGGCTTGGTCGGTGTCGCTTCTGAATGAGAGCAGGTTCGGCGACTGGCTTTAAGTGAAAGTCATTCGCTGTCGCGCGGTACACTTGGCGAGAGTTAACGCGGTCCACGCCCCGCAACTATGCTGAAACCGGAGCCCATCGCCCCATGACCAACCTCGCCAGCTATATCGACGGGCGATACGCGAGCAATCCGGATGCGCCGCTGGTGGACAACATCGATCCAGCCAACGGCGCGTTGATTTCGCGGGTCGAAATCGCGCTGGAGGCTGAGGTCGAGGCGGCCATCGCGTCAGCCGAGCGCGGCTTCAGGGTATGGGCGGCCATGTCCGGCGCCGAACGCGGCCGGGTCCTCAGCAAGGCGGCGCACATTTTGAGGGCTCGCAATCGCGAACTGGCGGAATTGGAAGTCCGCGACACCGGCAAGCCGATCCAGGAAGCCGAAGTGGTCGATATCGCGAGCGGCGCCGATTGCCTGGAGTATTTCGCCGGTGTCGCCGGTTCGCTGCGCGGCGAGCAGGTCGCCCTCAATAATGCCTTTGTCTACACCCGGCGCGAACCAATTGGCGTCTGCGTCGGCATCGGCTCGTGGAACTATCCAATCCAGATTGCCTGCTGGAAGGCGGCGCCGGCGCTCGCCTGCGGCAATGCCATGATCTTCAAGACGTCGGAAATGACGCCGACGACGCCGTCGAAGCTGGCGGAAATCTTGACCGAAGCCGGGCTGCCGGACGGCGTCTTCAATGTCGTGCACGGAGACGCCCGCACCGGCGCTCTTCTGACAACCGATCCGCGGGTCGCAAAAATCTCGCTCACCGGCTCGATCGGGACGGGCAAGAAAATCCTCGCCGCCGCCGCGGCGACATTGAAACGAGCGTCCATGGAATTGAGCGGCAAGTCGGCGCTGTTGATTTTTCCCGATGCCGATCTCAACGAGGCCGTTTCAGCAGCCATGCTCGGCAACTTCTATACCCAGGGCGAAGTGTGCACCAACTGCACCCGGGTTTATGTTCACCGCGACATCCACGATGCCTTTATCGAGCAACTGACGGCGCGGACGAAAAAGCTCAAGATCGGCGATCCCATGCATCCCGATACGCAGGTCGGTGCGCTGATCTCGCGGCCGCACATGGAGCGCGTGCTCGGCTATATCGAGGCCGGCAAGAAGGACGGCGCGAAGCTCGTGCTGGGTGGCAAGCGGGCGAACAAGGGGAAGCTCGATAAGGGCAACTTCGTCGAACCTGCCATCTTCACCAACTGTACCGACGGCATGTCGATCGTGCGCGACGAGATTTTCGGACCCGTCATGTCCGTGCTGACGTTCGAGACCGAGGACGAGGCGGTGACGCGCGCCAACGCCACGCGCTACGGCCTCGCCGCCGGTCTGTTCACGCGCGACATCTCACGTGCCCATCGCGTTGCCGCCCGGCTCGAAGCCGGCATCTGCTGGATCAACAACTACAACATCACGCCGATCGAAATGCCGTTCGGCGGCATGAAGGACTCCGGCTTCGGCCATGAAAACGGCCAAGCAGCCATCGAGCACTACACGCAAATCAAGAGCGTTTACGTCGAGCTTGGAAAAGTCGCCTGCCCTTATGAGTGACACCTGTTCCGGCGGCGAGCTGCCGGACAAATCGGAATCCAGGGCCATGAGCCTCGTGCAAGAGTTCGACTACATCATCGTTGGTGCCGGGTCGGCGGGGTGTGTTCTCGCCAACCGGTTGACCGAGGACGGCAGCAGCCGGGTTCTGGTGCTTGAAGCGGGGCCAGAGGATTTCAGCATCTTCATTCACATGCCGTCGGCGTTCGCCTACCCGATGGCTGGCACCAAGTACAACTGGCACTACGAGTCGGAACCCGAACCGTTCCTCGACAATCGCCGTCTCCATTGCCCGCGCGGCAAGGTGATTGGCGGCTCGTCGTCGATCAACGGCATGGTCTACATCCGCGGCCACGCCTTCGATTACGACGCCTGGGCGAAGCGGCCGGGTCTAGAGGATTGGTCGTACTTCCACTGCCTGCCGTACTTCAAGAAATCCGAAACGCGCCTCAACGGCGGCGACGCCTATCGCGGCGACAGTGGCCCCCTCTATGTCACGACCGGACTTTGTCGAAACCCTCTCTACCGGGCATTCATCGAAGCCGGCCGGCAAGCCGGTTACCCGGTGACGGACGACATGAACGGCTGCCAGCAGGAAGGCCTCGGCGTCATGGATATGACGATCTACCACGGCCGCCGCTGGAGCACGGCGCGGGCGCATTTACGCCCCGCACAGAAGCGCGCCAATCTCAAGGTTATGAGCCGGTGCCTCGTGACGCGCGTTGTGTTTGAAGGCAAGCGCGCCGTCGGCGTGGAAATTGTCCGCGGTGGCAAAAAGGAAATCATCAGGGCCGCGCGCGAAGTGATCATCAGCGGCGGGGCAATCAATTCTCCGCAGATCCTCATGCTCTCAGGCGTCGGCAATGCTGACGATCTGAAGGCTCAGGGTATTGCCGTTGTCCAGCATCTGCCCGGCGTCGGCGAGAACCTGCAGGACCACATCGAAGCCTACGTACAGTATTCCTGCAAGCAGCCGATCACGCTCTACAGCGCCACCAATCCGCTGGCCAAGCTCAACATCGGCATTCAGTGGATTCTGACCGGCAGCGGGCTCGGCGCCACCAATCACTTCGAATCCGGCGGCTTCATTCGCAGTGAAGCGGGCGTGTTGCATCCCGATTTGCAATATCATTTCCTGCCGATGGCTGTGAGCTATGATGGCTCATCGGCGGCCGAAGGCCACGGCTATCAATGCCATATCGGGCCGATGCGGCCGACGAGCAGTGGCAACATCAAACTCAAATCTTCCGATCCGCGCCAGCACCCGCGCGTGCTGTTCAACTACATGCAGACAGAGCAGGACCGCAAAGAGATGCGGCTCGGCATTCGGCTGACGCGCGAAATCCTGATGCAGCAGGCATTGGAGCCCTATCGCGATACGGAGCTTGCGCCGGGGCCTGGCGCGACCAGCGACGCCGATATCGATGCCTTCGTGCGCGCCAAGGCGGAAAGCGCCTATCACCCGTCGTGCAGCTGCCGCATGGGAACCGACGACATGGCCGTCGTCGACGGCGCGGCGCGGGTGCACGGTGTCGAAGGCCTGCGCGTGGTCGATGCCTCGATCATGCCCGATGTCGTCTCCGGCAATCTCAATGTGCCGACCATCATGATGGCGGAAAAACTGGCGGATGCCATTCGCGGTAAGACCGCGCTCGCGGCCGAGCAGGTGCCGGTCTGGGTCAATCCGAACTATCAGACGTCGCAGAGGTGACAGCGCGGAGCGGGCGGTTATCTATGTTGGCTCAACAAAGCTCGCCCGGTCGCGAAACGACTTGAACTGCGCCCGCGCGCCGTCCCTGCCACAGCGCATCAAGACGTCGATGATACTGACGCCGTGCTCGAACGCCGAGGACGCTTGATCGTAGACCGGATAGCCGTCGTAATTGGCGTAGCTGAGCGACACGCCGGCTTTGGTGAAGGCCTCGCGGTCGATGTAGGCCCGTGCCGCTGGCCCGCTGATGTACTCGGTGGCGCCGCGCGCCGAGCAGATCTCGACCAGCCTTTGGGTCGGATCAACGCTTGTCCTCGGCACGATGTTGGATCGCACAATTGGCGTCGCGATTTGTAATAGACCGGCTAGCGTCTTCAAGAACAACTCATTGATGTCGGTCAGCCGCTCAAGGCCGGCGGCTTCCAGATAAGCCCGTTCGAGCGCGGGTGCGATATCGCCGAAGTAGGCAGCCTTGCGGTAGTTGAGGTCAATAGAGCGCCAATGATCGCGCGCCCATTCTGCGTCGCTCACGACCATCGCGTCGATCGGTGCATCGTAGTTGCCTTTCGACTGGACGGCGATCGTCAGCCACGCGGGCGCACCATTGATGATGATCTTGTTTCGATTGCGCCAGTCCCGCCGCGTGTACTGGACTTCGTCGAAAACCACAAACTCATCGGCCGCCATCATGAGATCGAAATAGCCCTTCCACGGGATATAGTTCGACTGGAGGATGACCAATGATTTTTGGGATGGTTCGGGCATCAAGCGGTCAATGTTGATCGTTTGCGTGCGACCAGGATTTGCGAGCCGCCGAACGGCAGTGGCAGGCCCAGCCGCCGCAGACTATGCTCCACGCGGCAGAGCCAGAGCAAGATCGCATTGGTGAGTGGCGAGATTTCGAATTCAGATTTGTGCTGCTCCTCTAGCGTCTTCGATTTCGAACTGAGCTTCTCGGCCAACCGGACAAGCGCCATCAGCGGAAATGCCAAAGTGACGAAGCTTGTCCGATAGATAGGCTCAAAGCCCGCCGCCTCGGCCTTGCGCGCCAGTTCGCTCATTTTGTAGCGCCTTTGATGGTGAGCCACATCGTCGGCGCTGCTCCACAGCCACGGATGTTGCGGTACGCTGGCCATCAGCAGCCCACCCGGCACGAGCATCCGCTCGATCTCAACGAGCACGGCTTCGTCTTCCGGGATGTGCTCCAATACATCGAAGGCACCCACTAGATCGACCGCGGACCGGAGCCCTGTGGCGCGTGCGTCCATCTGGACAAGTTCGACGTTGCCGCCATGTCGTTGACGGGCGGTCACCAAGCCTCGGCTATGTAGTTCTGTGCCGGCGATCCGCGCATCCGGAAGTGCCGAGCGTAAGGCTGTCAGAACAAAGCCTGTGCCACAGCCGATTTCGACAACCCGCCGGGCCTTGCCGGAATACGTGCGGACGAGCCAGCCGATCAATTCATTGCGAGAGATGAACCAGAAGTGGTGTGGTTCGACTTTAGGGAGCAGGTCGAAGCTGTCGAGATCGAAGCCTTCATTTGTGTCGTCGAGGCCGGGCGCCAATCGGACGATGCCATCGGTCGCCACCAATACGTGTCCGCAGGCACTGCAGGACCACGACGGGGGCCAATACTGTTCGCCAACTTGAATGGGCGATTGAGCGTTGCACGCTGGGCAACTGCGCCGGCCAAACTCATGGCCGCTTCCGTGCCCGATGGCTGCGTCGCGCGTCACGGCGATCCTCAGCTCTTCAAGACCATGGTGATGCCGGCCGCGACGGTCAACACGCCGGCGATCCGCAGCGGGCTCAAGCCCTCACCGAGCAGCAGGCCGCTACCGATGGCATTGACGACCAACGCGACGGACGCCACCGGTAAGGCAAGCGACAGCTCCACGCGCGTCAACGCCAGGAACCACGTTACAAACAGCAGGATGGCCAAGGCGGCAATCATGATTGGCCGCCATGCGAGAGAAGCTCGAAAAAGTTCGCCGAGTTTATCGGAAAAACTCAATGCGCTGTTGGACAAGACCGGTGCGACTTGGTCGGCGAACAGTTTGAGCTGCACCTGAAACACAAAACTCATCGCCAGGATCAGAGCGATCAGCAGCAGGCCTTCGGTACGGGCGGTCATCGCTGTCCCCAATCTCTCGTGTTAGGCTTTCGTGAGTGTCATGCAGAAATGATCATAGGGAATCCGCAGGAAGTCGCGGAACACCTGATGCTCCACCGTGACCGGCAGGTCTTCAACGAGTTGGAGATAGCCGCTGGCGTGGCGCACGTTGAGACCCGAATCGAGTCGGATCAGCGTCCAGGCCACCGGATTTTGCCGGGCAAGCCAAACGCAATCGAAGGTGATGATCCGCGCTCCGGATTTGGCCAATTTGCACAGTTCGCCGAGCAGCTGCCGCGCCGACCCATCGTCGAGGTGGTGCAACAACGCCGACACAATGATGAGATCGAAGCTCTCCGCTTCTCTGGCCAGGCTTTGCGTGACGTCGCCGACGAGAAATCGCCCGCGCGATCCGAATTCCCGCTTGGCGTGAGCGATGTGCTTTTCGTTGAGATCGATGCCGGTGTAGTCGACTTCGGGCAGATAGGGCAGGATTGTTGCTGGGCCGCAGCCGACGTCCAGCACTTTCATGCCGGCCTTGGCGCGCAGGATATCGCGGGCGTACCGAACCCGGGAGTCTTGCGCCCCAAGCAGAACCTGCACGCCTTCGTAGAATTTAGGCTGGCGGACAAGACCGTAGATGTTTGAGACGCGTTGCGCCATGTCGGGTTCCGCAAGTTAATGTGGCCTTCGAGCTGCCGAATGCAGATCCGCGACGCCTCGGTCAAGTCATACTGCTTTGAGGGACGACTTCAAGTCCAACCCAGGTGCCGCGTGACCAGCTGCCCGGACGGGGAATTTGTGTCGCAGCGATAACCGCGGCTTCGGGACTAAGTCATTCGATGAAACCGGTCATTGCCC
>JANORU010000273.1:0-3981 GCA_031415475.1 Hyphomicrobium sp. | reverse complement strand
TGCCGCAAGGCGGCATCGACGACGGCGAAGAGCCACGAGCGGCGGCGCTCCGGGAACTGTACGAAGAAACCAGCGTGCGCACTGCCGAAATCATCGGTGAGACGGCGGATTGGCACCGCTATGATCTGCCGCCTGACTTGATCGGTAAGGCCTGGGGAGGGCGCTTCCGCGGCCAGCGGCAGAAGTGGTTTGCGGTCCGCTTCCACGGTCAAGACAGTGAGATCGACATCGCCGCTCCGCCCGGCTCCGAGCCGGAGTTCGAGGCTTGGCGCTGGGTCGAACCGGCTGACCTCGTAGGGCTGATCGTGCCGTTCAAGCGCGAGGTCTATCGCGCCGTTGTCGACGAGCTATCGGCCGTTGCCACGCCTCTGTCGCACGCCTAGGTTTTCGAAACCGCGGACCCGCAGACCACACAGGTTCACCGTAACGTCAATCTTTGGGGCCGAAACGGCCGTAAACTCTTGTACTTATGGGGTCCGAATCAGTACTTATCCACAGGCGGTCGAATTTAGACCCCGCAACCAGAAGTTTCGATCAGATGAAGCCTTTGGGTCCCATCGTCGATGCGCTGCCGGTCGACCTGCCCTATCGGCGCGGGGTCGGTATCCTTTTGGTCAATCGCCAAGGTCTGGTTTGGACGGGGCGGCGGTTGCCGAAATGGGCCGGCGCCGGTGCGAACTACATCTGGCAGATGCCACAGGGCGGCATTAATTCCGGTGAGGAGCCGATTGAAGCGGCTTTCCGGGAACTCGAAGAAGAAACCGGCATCCAAAGTGCGGAACTGATTGCCGAGTTGCCCCGGTGGCTGACGTATGACTTGCCGGACGAGCTAGTGGGCGTCGCCCTCAAAGGACGCTACCGCGGGCAAATGCAGCGCTGGTTCGCCATGCAGTTTCTCGGTGACGATGCCGAGATCGACATTGGCCCGCGCAACGGACGCAAAGCGGAATTCGATCGCTGGAAGTGGCGCCCGATCGAGGAAATTCCCGAACTCGTTGTTGCCTTCAAGAGGCCCGTCTATGACGAGGTTTTTGCGACTTTGTCGCCGTTTCTGGGTGGCGCCAGGGTGCCAAACGGGACCGGATAGATCTTGCGTTTTCGTCCGTCGGATAGAAAACTTCAGTGACGGCCGTTCGTCTGGCGGCTCACTAAAAAAACAGCCGACGTCAAGAAGGTCGCAATGATCGAAAGTGCAAGTAGCAAACCCTTATTTTGATTGGAAGCGCGGTCTGGCAAGGTCGGCTCGCTGACAATTGTGTCAGCATCGATGCCGTTTAACTTTTCTTTGAGTAAGTCGATCTCGTTTCTGAATTTGAGCCGCTGCTCATAGAGCGTCGCCAGTGGCTCGGCTGGACGCCCTGATGACAACTCGCCTTCCAGGTGGGCAATGGCTGAATTGACCGCCGTGAGTTCGGTCGAAACGTCGGCAATCCGGACTTCGATTTTGGTGGCTGACTCCGACTTTGGAATTGTCGCGGCACGCCAAGAGTTGATCAAAGCTTGGTTGATCGACTGTGCTGTTTGCGGGTCGCTATGCAGCACTGACAATTCGTAGGAAGGCCCCCCCTGATCTGCGCGAGCCGCCGCGGTTGACTTAAATTTGACAATGCGGATGCGGGATTCCAACGCTTCCCGTTGGGCATCCTTGCTGGCAAGAGGCTCAGGAAAGGCTTTTAATACCGGGTCCAGCACCACAGCCGAGCGCAGAACCGGCTCGACCGAGTTGTCGACCGTCTCGATGATCGATGTGCTTACGTAGTACTGCGGACTGAAGACAAACCAGAAGCAGGCTGCCGCGATAGTAGCGGCGACAAGTGCGAAAACTGGGCGCACGCTTCGCCGCGCCTCGGTCCGAACATCTATCAGATCAACCTCTGATTGAAACGCAGTCGCGTCGATGGTCACGTTGTGTCTGCCTGTTGATCGGTTTTTGCTAGTCATCAAACGCCAACCGACTCACTTTATTCCGGCCAAGGTACCATCCATTAGGCCGGAATAGCGACAGAATTTGGAGAATTGGTATGTTGCATCACCGCAATTCACAGCCAGCCATGGCCTGTCGATAACCTGGAAATCGCAATCCTGTCGGCATCTCAACCATAGGGTGTGGTGTGCGAAATTGGCGAGTAAGCTGTCCGGATTGAAGGGCGGGCACGACTTGGCAAAACTTAAGGCACTGAGGTTTGGGTCGTCTGCTGCGCCTCCTGGCGAAGCATGACGACAGACGTGAAGAATGCCGACAACGCAATCCCCGCGAGAATCCAGAGCTGCCAAATGCTGTAACTGGTCGCGATCAAGCTGCCGACGGTTGCGAAAACTGTGAGCGGCAGGACTTGCCGGTCGGGCCGCAATTTGCCGATCTCAGAGAGCAAAACGAGACCGGAAATGAGGAGTAGAACGGCGCCGACTGCTCCCAATTCAAACCATGTCTGGAGATAGATGTTGTGAGAGTGGCGGCCGAGGCGGGGAACAGACCATTTCCGCTCTGAGGGCTGTTGTGAATGATTTTCCTTTTCCTGGATTCGCCGATCGTCTCTGATTTTGTCATGAAGTGCTGTTGTGCTTCCTGTTCCGATGCCGATGAATGGCGCATCGAGCACTCGTTCCGCAGTGTAGCCCCAGATCGGAATTCTGGACTTCGCCGACATTCCAAGTGCAGAATTCTGCTGAAAGTTGTTGGCGGCGAGAGCGTAGCAGATCGGAACCACCAGCATGACGGCAACGCACCAGGCCGCCTGTATCGTCCGGCGTGCCACCGCCGGCGACCAACTGCTAAGAGCGAGCATAGAACCGCTCAAGGCAAAAGCGAGTTGCGAGGATTGATGTTCGGTCTTGAGCAAGATCGCAACGGCAAGTCCAATGAGAACGGCAAGCAGCACTTTCCGTAGTTGACCGGAAAATAAGTACCAGACCGCCCACGCCGCCGGCCAGAATAAGAGTACTAGATTGGCGGTTTGGCGGTTTATGTTGGTCGGTGTCAGATACCAAACCTTGCCCTCTTTGATGCCGAGGTGCTTGCGCATTTCACCTTGGAGTGACGGGAAGTTCTCGTAGATCGAACGGACAAGTATTTGATTGCTCAAGGTCTCGATTGCCACATAAAGACCGCCGAGAATGACGCCGATCACTAAGCCCTGGCAGACCCATGTCAGCATGACGCGATCTGACCTCGAAGCCGACAAAACCGTGACGCCAGTTACGACGACCAACATGGCCATCGCGAATACCTTTGCGACCGCTTCCAAACCACTGGATGACCAGGTTGTTGCGAGCAGTGCCCAGGCGAGGAAGGCCAATGCGGCAATGGTCGCCGGTCCGGTATGCAACCACGTGCGCGGAGCATCGCGTCGCAACAGGTTGCCGGCTATGCCAAGGGCGCCGGCGACACAGAAAAAAACCGGTACGCCGCGCGGAAAAATGATCGATACGAACGCAAGCGCCCCGTACAGAAACGCGATTAGGCCCGGCCTATCCAGTCCCTGCAAGTCAGCCCCCGAGTTTCATGCGAAAAATTCCAAGACACAGAAAAAAATCGAACTCAACATGCAGATCCCAATCGGCCGTTGCACCATCCCACTGCGCCGGGCGATCCAAGGCCGAATACTCCAAGCCAGGATTACCCTGACCACGAATGGTTTCAATTGTTCCCGATTACACGCTCATGCGGCTGCCTGCAAACAGTTCAACCTCTGCTGCTTGCCTAAAGAAAAACTCTTGTTGCCAACGCGCGACCTGGACTTTTCCCTTCCATCAGGATGAACTGACCGCGAATGATAGGGGAACACGGTAGGGGCGGGACTATGGCGCAGCAACAACTCACTCACGAGCAACTGCTGGAACTCCTGGAATGGCTAGCGGGATCGGCACTCGAACGGTACGATCTGCCCTCCACGGCGACGGCAAAACTCATCAATGTCTCGGAAAACGCCACGTATCGGGTCGATTGTCCGACGGATGGCCGACGCTGGGCGCTGAGGGTGC
>JANORU010000272.1:0-6925 GCA_031415475.1 Hyphomicrobium sp. | reverse complement strand
TCCTTGCACAGACGCAGGCTGTCGTAGATCGCGGCGTGAATGTTGTGCATCGACACGCAATCGCCGACCCGGAACAGCAGATAGCGGCCGTCGCCGGTCGGCTCATTGAGCGAGGGCTGCGGCTCGGCGGCATAGAGCGTGTCGATATCGGTTTGACCGCGATTGATCGAACCGTCCTTCAAACTCCAATAGAGCCCGGTGCTCGGCGTAATGCCGTTCTCGATCACGACCTGATCGACGACCCGCTCTTCCAGTTCGGCGGTGTACTCGTTGCGCAGCACCGCGATCTTCTTGTTGCCTTCGGCATAGACGCGTTCGAGCCCGGTGTTGGGCGTCGGCACGATGCCTTGGGCGTAGAGCCGGCGATAATAGAGCGGGAAGGTCGTGCCACCGACATCGTCGGCCACTTTGACGTCGGGTGTCACCATCTCGACGGTGCTGCCGCGGCTGGCGAGGAAATCGGCGGTGCCAAAGCCGGCGTGCGAGCTGATGCCGTCGTAGACCAGCACGGTTTCAGCCGGTGAGACCTTTTCCGACAGGATGTCCCAGGCGCTGACGGCGAGACCCTCGGCAATCCCCCAGGCTTTCATCTCGTCGGCGTGACTGGTGCCACCGACGGCCAGCACGACAATGTCCGGCCGCTCGGCCAGGATCATTTTGTCGGTTGCCTCGACGCCCATGCGCCGTTCGACGCCGAGCCGCTTGGTCTCCATGTCGAACCAGCGGACGATGCCGGCCATCTGCTCGCGGCGCGGCGCCTTGGCGGCGAGGTTGATCTGGCCGCCAACGGCGTCGTTCTTTTCGAACAGAATGACGTCGTGGCCGCGCAGCCGCGATACGCGCGCCGCCTCAAGCCCGGCCGGACCAGCGCCGACCACCACGACGCGTCGCTTCTTGCCTTTCGACGGATGAATAACGTGCGGCATGGTCGCTTCGCGCGAGGTCGCCGCGTTCTGAATGCACAGAGTATCCTGGCCCGAGTACATGCGATCGATGCAGTGATTGGCGCCGACGCACTGGCGGATCTGATCTTCCTTACCGTCGCGCACTTTGTTCATGATGTGCGGATCGGCGATGTGGGCGCGCGTCATGCCGACCATGTCGACAAGCTTCTGGCTCAGGATGCGCTCGGCCTGGGTGATGTCGCGAATGCCCTGGGCGTGCAGGACCGGCACGCTGGCGATGGCTTTGATGCCGGCTGCAAGTTGCACGAACGGCTCGGGCGGCAGGGTCATCGGCGTCATGCAATTGGCAAGCGTGTTGTGGGTGTCAGCCCCCGAGCCAATGACGCTAATGAAATCGATCATGCCGGTTTCGCACATAGCTTGCGCGATCTCGCGCGCCACCGTGTGATCGACGCCATTGTCGTGGAACTCGTCGGCACACATGCGAATGCCGACGCAAAAATCGCGGCCGACCGCCTCGCGCACTGATTTCAAAACCTCAATGCCGAACCGGATCCGGTTTTCGAGGCTGCCGCCCCATTCATCGGTGCGCATGTTGGTGCGCGGCGACCAGAACTGATCGATCAGCTGCTGATGCGCGGCGGAAATCTCGAGCCCGTCGAAGCCCGACGCCTGCACGCGCTTGGCGGCTTTGGCAAAGTCGGCGATGATGCGCCGGATCTCCTCGATCTCGATTTCCTTGGCGTTGCCGCGGTGGACCGGCTCACGCACGCCCGACGGCGTGACGAGATGCGGCCAGGGATCGCCCTGGAAGGCCGAGCGGCGGCCCATGTGGGTCGCCTGGATCATGATTTTCATGCCGAGCTTGTGGACGCGCTCGGCCATATCGGCCATCGGCTCGATGACTTTGTCGGTCGTGAGATTGACCGGCCGCCACGAACCTTGCGGCACGTCGATCGAAACGGGGCTTGAGCCGCCGCAGATCGCCATGCCGAGGCCGCCGCGCGCTTTCTCTTCATAATAACGGATGTATCGTTCGCCCGGCATGCCGCCGGGTTCGGCATAAACTTCGGCGTGGGCCGTCGAATAGATCCGGTTCGGCAGCAGCAGCCGATTGAGCTTCAGCGGTTCAAAGACATGCGGGTAACGCATCGGCCTGTTCTCGCTCTCTCGCTCGTTAGCAGTAGACGACCGTCACAGCCAAACCGCCGAGCGATGTTTCTTTGTACTTCGACTGCATGTCGTGGCCGGTCTGGCGCATGGTTTCGATCACCGCGTCGAGCGAGACCAGATGACTGCCATCGTCCATCATGGCGAGCCGCGCGGCGTTGATCGCCTTCAGCGCGCCCATACTGTTCCTCTCGATGCACGGCACTTGGACGAGGCCGCCGATCGGATCGCAGGTCATGCCGAGATTATGCTCCATGCCGATCTCGGCGGCATTCTCGATCTGCGCGGGGGTGGCGCCCATCACGGCCGCCAAACCTGCCGCTGCCATCGAACACGATACACCAATCTCGCCCTGGCAGCCCATTTCAGCCGCCGAGATCGAGGCATTCTTTTTGTACAGCATGCCGATGCCGGCCGCCGTCAGCAGGAATTTGAGGATATTGTCCTGTTGGCGCGTTGGCTCGCTTTTGCAGTCGATGTAGCGCGTAAAGTAGCTGAGCACCGCCGGAATGACTCCGGCCGAGCCGTTGGTCGGCGCGGTCACGACCCTGCCGCCAGCGGCGTTCTCTTCGTTGACGGCGATGGCGAAGGCGCTGACCACGTCCATGGCCTTGAAGTCGCCGGTCAGCTTGCCCTTCTCGTCCGTTGCTTGACGATAAAGCGACGGCGCGCGGCGCTTGACCTTGAAGCCACCGGGCAGAATGCCTTCGGTCTCGAGCCCGCGATCCAGGCAACCGCGCATCACGTCCCACGTTTTCATGAGCCTGGCGCGGGTGGCGTTCTCGCCCTGGTAGGCAAGTTCGTTCTGCCAGACGAGGTCTGAGATCGGCAGGTCGTGCTTGGCGCACTGCACCAGAAGATCGGCTGCGGTATCGAACGGATAGCGCACCGGCCGATGCGGGATATCGCCCGACACGTTCGACTTGCTTTCGGCAATCTCAGTCCGGTCGAGCACCGCGCCGCCGCCAATCGAGAAGTAGCTGTTGGCATAGAGGCAGCGCGCCTCGGCATCGAAGGCTTCGAGATGCATGCCGTTGGGGTGCTCGGGCAGCACTTCGGATTTGAGAAGCAGCAGATCGGTTGCGGCATCGAAGGCAATGTCGCGCGTTCCGCCGAGCGGCAATTTGCTGTGTGCCTTGATGCGATCGACCAGCGCGCGTCCGGCAACGGGATCGACATCCTCTGGGTTCTCGCCGGCAAGCCCGGCGATGATGGCAAATTCAGTGCCGTGACCGACGCCGGTCAGCGCCAACGAACCGTACAGCCGCACGGCGACGCGCGCGACCTGATCAAACACGCCTTTGGCGCGCAAGGCGTCGACGAACGCTCCCGCTGCTGTCATCGGGCCAACCGTGTGCGAGCTCGACGGGCCAATGCCGATCCGGAAGACCTCGAACACGGAGTAGTTCATGATCCAGCTCCCCGTTCAGGGGGGAGCTTGGCGACAGCAAAGCCATACGGCAATGCGGCGCGCACCAGGAAGCGCCAGATGTAGTCGGCAAAGCTGCGGCGGAAGATAAGCCGGAAGCCATCGCCGTCGCGGATCAGGTAGGTCGACAACTTGCCAAACGTTGAGCCGACGACACGTCCGGCGGTCAGCGCGTGCAGATCGAAGACAGTGCAATGCGTGAGGACCGCCTCGGCGTCGCGGCCGAGCAGGACGACTTCGGTAAACCCGCCGGAGTTGTCGACCACCTGGCTGCGCGTGCCTTTAAGAGCGGCGGTGAGTTCGGCAAGGATGGTGGCGTGGCGGCCGCGCGCGGCGATGATCAGCCACTCGTCGGGCGAGAGCCAGAGCACGCGGATGCCGCCGGCTGAAGCGATGGTGCACGGCGAGGTTGGCAGCGAGACGCCGAGCGCTTTTGCCGTTGCGTCGGCAAAGGTTGGATCAGCGGCGTTGCCGCGCAGACTGATGAAGCCTTGCGAGAGAACCTCGTTGGCCCAAACGCCGGCCAAGCCGTCGATGGCCCGTTCAGTAGCGGCGAGGCCGAAGCCGTGCAACGGCGAGCGCAGTTCGGGAGCTTGCATGCGATCAGACATTCTGGCGCGCTCCCTCGGGGTCGATGAACACCGGTGAGACGACTTTGACTTTGTGCGCCTTGCCGCGCGCCGAGGCAAACAGCTGATCGCGCCCGGCTGCCACGCCGTCGGCACTGCGGCGGGCAATGCCGTCGCGCACCACGGCGAGCGCAATTGAGCGGCCAAGCTCAGCACTGTAATAGCTCGACGTGACGTGGCCGAGCATCGGAACCGGTGAGCGCCCACCTGACGTTTCAATGATCTGCGCGCCTTCGGCGAGCACGACATCGGGATCGTCGGTCAGCAAGCCGACAAGCTGTTTTCTGTCGGTGCGCGCCGTGTCGCTGCGGGCAAACGAGCGCTTGCCGATAAAGCTGAACGGCTTTTTCAGGCTGACCGCCCAGGCCATGTCGAGATCGTAGGGCGTCATCGAACCGTCGGTGTCCTGGCCGACGATGATGAAGCCTTTTTCCGCGCGCAGGACGTGCATCGTTTCCGTGCCGTATGGCGTGATGCCGAATTCGGCACCGGCCGCCATCAGTGCGTCCCAGACATGATAGCCGTAACCGGCATCGACATTGACTTCAAACGCCAGCTCGCCCGAAAAACTGATGCGGAAGACACGCGCCGGAACGCCGGCAACCGTGCCATCGCGCCAGTCCATGAACTTGAAGGCCGAGGACGAGAGATCGATGCCCTGGCACACTTTTTCGAGCACGGCGCGGCTTTTGGGACCAACGATTGACGCCGTCGCCCAGTGATCGGTCACCGATGTCATGGTGACATCGAGGTCCGGCCACTCGGTCTGGTGCCAGGTTTCGAGCCAGGTCATGACCCGTGCCGCGCCGCCGGTCGTGGTCGTCATCAGAAAATGATCGTCGGCAAGACACGAGGTGACACCGTCGTCCATCACCATGCCGTTTTCATCGAGCATCAGGCCGTAGCGGCATTTGCCGGCCGCGAGCTGGGTCCAGGCATTGGCGTAGATACGGTTCAGGAACTCGCGGACATCGCGGCCCTTGAGATCGATTTTGCCGAGCGTCGAGGCGTCCATCATGGCGACGCCCTGCCGGGCAGCGAGGCATTCGCGTTTGACCGCCGCATGGATATCCTCGCCCGCCTTCGAGAAATACCACGGCCGCATCCACTGGCCGACCGGCTCAAACTCGGCACCGCGGGCGACGTGAGCCTCCTGCATGGCCGTGTAACGGCGCGGCTCGAACGTGTCGCCGACATGCGCGCCAGCGAGGGTGCCGAAGGTGACCGGCGAATAGGCCGGGCGATAGGTCGTGGTGCCGACCTCGGGGATCGATTTACCGAGCGCATCGGCGGCGATGGCGTAGCCGTTGACGTTCGACAGCTTACCCTGGTCGGTGCCGAAGCCGAGGGCCGTGTAGCGCTTGATATGCTCGATCGAGCGGTAATTTTCTCGAACCGCAAGATGGATGTCGGATGCGGCGACGTCGTTCTGGAAGTCGACAAACGCCTTCTTGCCGTGGCCTTCACGCTTGCCGTCCGGCACACGGAAGATGCGGCGCGGAGCTGATGCTGCCGGCTCATCGGTCGCAAAATCGAGTGCGGCTGCCGGCCCGGTCTTGCCGAGGCTCGCCAGTAGGGCGCCGAGCGTGCGCTGCGTCTCGGTCAGTGCCGCTTCGAGTGCGAACGTCCCAGTGACCGCACCGGCGCAATAAATCCCCGCTGCTGCGCGGCCAGTTGCCGGCACGACGAAAGCCAGACGCGACTCGTCCCAGACCGGCCGGCCGCCGTCATGACAATAAAGATGCACGGTCGGCGACAGGCCACCGGAGCTGCCGATCGCATCGCACGACACGATCGGCCCTGGACCGGTCATCTCATTCTTTGATGGATCGAGCTTGACCAGCCTGGCCTCGCGAACTTCCCGGCCACCATCGACATCGGCGATGCCGTAGCCGGTGAGCAGCTCGATGCCGGCCGCCTTGGCACGCTCGCGCCAAACGGGCGTCACGTCGCTGCGGGTGTCGGCCAGCGTGACCTGGCATCCGGCACGCGCAAGGTCCGTCGCGCCCTGATAGACGCCGTCATTGCTGGTCAGCAGCAGAATTTTTTTACCGCACGCCACACCATAGCGATTGAGATAGGTCGTCAGCGCGGAAGCCGTGAGAATTCCAGGCCGGTCGTTGTTGCCGAACACCAGCGGCCGCTCAATGGCGCCGGTTGCCAGAACGACGCGTTCGGCGCGAATGCGATGCAAGCGCTGGCGCGGACGGCCCGCGACCCGCGCCGAAGGCGGCAGATGATCCTGAACGGTTTCGACCGCCTGGATCATATTCATGTCGTGCAGCGCGAAGGCGCTGGTGCGGGTCATCATCCGCACGGTCTTGAGGCTCGCGAGTTCGGCGAGGATATCTTTCAGCCACCGCGGCGCGGGCTTGCCGCCGATCACCGTCGACGGGGCCGAGAGCAGCCAGCCGCCCGGCTCGTTCTGTTCGTCCAGGAGAATGACGTCGACACCGGCGCGGCCCGCGATCAGCGCCGAAACGAGGCCTGCCGCGCCGCCGCCAATCACAAGCACCGAGGCATGATGGTGCTGGTGGTCGTAGGTTTCTGGGTCTTCGTCGCGCGGCGCGGCGCCATAACCGGCCGCCTGACGGATAATGTGCTCGAACTTCGGCCACAGCCAACGCGACTGGAACGTCTTGTAATAAAACCCCGCCGCCATGAAGCGGGCAAACCGGCCGCCGGCACTTTTCAAGTCGAATTCGAGCGTTGGCGAGCCGGTTGTGCGGCGCGCGACGAGCCCGTCGTACAGCTCGACCTGCGTCGCCTTGAGATTGGGAATGGTGATGGCG
>JANORU010000271.1:0-3176 GCA_031415475.1 Hyphomicrobium sp. | reverse complement strand
GCGCGCGACCTCAAGGTCATGGATGGCGCAGCGATCGCTCTGGCGCGCGACAACAAGCTCCCGGTGATCGTCTTCTCGATCGAAGAAAAGGGTAATATTCTCAAGCTATTGCGCGGAGAGGCCCGGGCCACTGTGATCGCCGGATAGCCGGCTGTGCAGCAGCGGCCACGATGGCGGCTTCGTGCTATAGTGATGACGTTGTGGACTGATATGGGCCGCCCGGCGCGGTGGATGAGGACTGAGGAACGGCGATGTCGGCATTGACGATCTACGACCCTAAAGAAATTGAAGGCCGCATGCGCGACTCGCTCGAAGCCTTCAAGCGCGAGCTGGCCGGATTGCGCACTGGCCGCGCGAGCGCCCACCTGTTGGATACGGTGCAGGTGATGGTCTACGGCTCCAGGATGCCAATCAATCAGGTCGCGACCGTTTCGGTGCCAGAGGCGCGGATGATTTCGGTGCAGGTTTGGGATCGCACCAACGTGCAAGCCGTCGACAAGGCGATCCGCGAAGCCAACCTTGGCGTCAACCCGATCGTCGACGGAACCATGCTTCGTCTGCCGATCCCTGCGCCGACCGCTGAGCGGCGCGCCGAACTCGTCAAGCAAGCCCACAAGTATGCCGAACACCATCGCATTGCGGTGCGCAACGTCCGCCGCGACGGGATGGAGCTTTTGAAGAAGCTCGAGAAGGACGGCAAGATGGGCGAAGACGACCACAAAAAGAATACCGCCAAGGTGCAGGATCTGACCGACAAGCTGATCAAGGAAATCGATCAGACGCTGACGAGCAAAGAAACCGAAATTCAGAAAGTCTGAAGTCTACATTCGCTGAAGGCAGTCCGCCCCAACACGACCGACTGACCTTGAGAGGGAGCGCCGTTACCACGTGGCCGAACCGAAGAGAGCGATCGAAGACGCCGAACGCGACACTCCGGAAGGTGGGGCCGGGCCGCGCCACATTGCCATCATCATGGACGGCAACGGCCGCTGGGCGGCGGAACGCGGGCTGCCGCGCGCGCTTGGCCATCGCCAGGGCGTGGAAGCGGTCCGCCGGACGGTCCGCGCCGCTCTCGAACTCGGCATCGCCTATCTGACGATCTACAGCTTTTCGTCGGAAAACTGGTCGCGCCCGCCGGCTGAGATCGATGATCTGATGGGCCTGATGAAGCGCTTCATCAAAGGCGATCTTGCCGATCTCCACCAGCAGAATGTCCGGATCGTCACGATCGGCGAGCGCGAACGGGTGGACGGCGAGTTGCTGGCGCTGATCGACGAAGCGGTCGAACTGACCTCGCTCAATACGGCGCTAACTTTGGTCATTGCCTTCAATTACGGATCGCGCGCCGAGATCGCCAAGGCCGCCCGCCGCTTGGCCCAAGAGGTCGAGGCGGGACGGATGACGGCCGACGACGTAACACCTCAGGCGCTGGGCGCGGCACTCGACACCGCCGGCGTGCCCGATCCCGAACTGTTGATCCGCACCAGCGGCGAGATGCGGCTGTCGAATTTTCTGCTGTGGCAGACGGCGTACACCGAGTTCGTGTTTCTCGACGCCTACTGGCCGGACTTCTGCCGCGAACTGATGGAGCAGGCGATCGCTGAGTACCGGGCTCGCGATCGACGCTTTGGCGGTCTGTCGAAGCGGTCGAGTGCATGAGGCTTTGATGCCCAGCGAGAGGCCCGAAGTCGAGGCCGGTCCAGCTGTTGCCGACGCGGCTCCCGGAGCGTCAACCTTACGTCTGCGCATCCTCTCGGGGCTGGTGATCGCGGTCGTGGCGCTTGGACTTCTGTGGGCCGGACAGGTGCCGTTCGCGCTGTTCGTTCTCGCCGCGGCACTGGCCGTCACGTGGGAATGGTCGCGGATGGTGCGGGCGGGCAGCGGGCTCGACGCCGGATTTGCCGCCGCGTCGTTAGCGGTCGCCGCCGGTGTCGCACTCTCGATCAGCGGCGTGCCGCTGCTGGCGATCGCGGCGATCGCGATCGGCAGCATTCTCACGGGCCTGTTGTGCTATTCGCAGCGCCCCTTGTTGTCGGCCATCGGCGTTGCTTACGCAGGCTTACCGGCCGTTGCACTGTTGTGGCTCAGGGAAGACGCGGCCAACGGTTTGATGGCCGTGCTGTTCGTGCTGCTGACGGTTGCCGCCTGCGATATCGGCGCCTACGCCGCCGGTCGTACCATCGGCGGCGCCAAACTTGCGCCGGCGATCTCGCCCAACAAGACCTGGTCGGGATTGGCGGGCGGCATACTGGCGAGCGGCCTCATGGGGTTGGCTGTTGCCAAGAGCATGGGTCTATCCTGGCAGCACCTGGCGGCGCTGGGCGCTGGCCTCGGACTGGTGTCTCAGATCGGTGATTTGGTGGAATCGGCCATGAAACGCTACTTCGGGGTCAAGGACTCCAGTCAGTTGATCCCCGGGCACGGGGGCGTCATGGACCGGGTCGACGGCTTGACGTTTGCCGCTATAGTCGCCGCCTTGATCGGTTTTTTCGGCAATCCTCAGTCGCCGGCGACGGCCCTGTTGTACGGCAACTGACCCATGGGACTTTCGACGCCATTCCCCCAAGTGAGTGCCGCTGGCACGCTTAGCCTTGCGTCAACTTCGGCGCCGCGCACACTGTCGATCCTCGGCGCCACCGGGTCGATCGGCGTCAGCACGCTCGATCTCGTCGAACGCTCAAATGGCCTCTTCAAAGTCGTCGCCGTTACCGGCCAATCCAATTCGGAAAAACTGGCAGAGTTGGCTCGCCGTCATCACGCCGAAGTCGCGGTCATCGGCGATCCAGCGCACTACCAGGATTTGAAAGACAGGCTATCTGGGACCGGCATCCGCGTCGAAGCCGGCGAGCAGGCGCTGATCGAGGCCGCCGAACGGCCAGCCGATTGCGTGATGGCCGCCATTGTCGGCGCGGCCGGTTTGAAACCGACTTTCGCCGCCGCCCGTCAGGGCCGTCGCGTGGCGCTCGCCAACAAGGAATGCCTGGTCTCGGCCGGCGATATTTTTCTCAAGGAAATCTCAGCGTCCGGCGCCGAACTGCTGCCGGTCGACAGCGAACACTGCGCCGCCTTTCAGGTGCTCCATGGCGCGGCACCGGACTCGATTGAGAAGATCGTGCTGACCGCGTCAGGCGGGCCGTTTCGAACGTGGCCGGCCGAGCGGTTGGCGGCGGCGACGC
>JANORU010000270.1:0-8423 GCA_031415475.1 Hyphomicrobium sp. | reverse complement strand
GGAAACCGCCGTCGCAAGGGTGCCGACGCCGGCAACGCGATCCAGGATGCCGTTCGCAGTGTTCGTCGCCGTCGCCGTCGAATTGGCGCCTACCACAATCGCAGGAATGATCTGACCGGTCACCAGCGTGATGCTCGTCGCCGACGTGGTCGGGCCGATCGCTATCGCGGTACTGCCGTTGGCCGTGGCGCCGGCGCCGATGGCGATTGCGTCAAGTGAGTTGGCCGCGACCGTGGCTTTATCGGCCGCCAAAATGCCGCCGCCGATGGCGATCGAGCCAACCGATGTTGCCGAACTCACAGACGACGTGGTGGACGTACCCACAACGTTGCTCGTAGCGCCGGTACCCGACACGTACTGCGCCATCGCCGCTTGGGGCGCGAGCATCAGACCCATGCTCATCAGAAGCGCTGTGACGGCAGCCCCGCCGCCCGAGAGGCGTCCGATCGAGCGTTGCTGGCCCATAAAGACAATGCGAAAGGCTCGGCGCAGGATCGCCGCCACTCGGCGCCTGACGGACCAATGGGCGGATTTATCGCCGATCAGATCGGTCATTGCGGGGTTGATGCGCTGTTGGCGCCCTAGCTTCGATGCGTCAGAATTCGAGTTAACACCCGACAAACGGCGATCAACGTCATAAAGCATCGGAAATCCCCCGCAGTTTTCAACCTTCGATTGCAGGTATTGATTCGCGGCGAATTGCAATTTTAGATTGCGGTACCAGTGGCGAAAGCGCCGTGCAAATGGGGATAAATGAAGCTACGCCACAACTTATTGATTTTATTGTATTATTTTAACTTCTAAAAACTAAATCAGCGGATAAGCTGTGAAAATCCTCTTGATGAACTGTGGTATTTGGATTTCTCCACAGAACTAAGTGTAGTTTTAGAATCTGCAACTTGACATTGTTGCATCTAGAAATTGTATTCCACCCGCATCGACATCATCGATGAGAGGGAGTTTTACAATGAATCGTTTTCACAAATTCACGTCGGCAAGGCCGGCCCAACTTGCCCTTTGGACCTCTGCCGCCGTGATCTCTGCCGCTGCCCTGGCCTGGGCCCCAAGCCCCGGTTTCGCCGCCGATGCCAAGAAGGCGGAAAGCGAAGGCTGGTTCTCCAAGACGGTGAAGGACTTGACCTCGGACGAGGGTGCCAAAGACTCTGGCAAAGACTCTGGCAAGACCGCCAAGAGCGACAAAGCGGAGAAGGCCGCCGATCCAAAGGCCGATGC
This sequence comes from Hyphomicrobium sp., assembly GCA_031415475.1. Classification (GTDB taxonomy): domain Bacteria; phylum Pseudomonadota; class Alphaproteobacteria; order Rhizobiales; family Hyphomicrobiaceae; genus JAGVSR01. The sequence goes on along the minus strand of JANORU010000270.1, from coordinate 7,190 downwards.
GGCAGCCACTGCGGCGCCAGCGCCTGAAATTCAGACGATGGAGCAACTGTCCAAGGCTGGCGTCAAAAACTGCCTGCAAATCGCCAAGGCCGTCGGACAAGCAACGATGTTCGGTACCGAATATGCGGCGGCATCGACGTGGCATTCCAAACAGCCCGACAACCGCTTTTCGGTCTCGATGATTGGCCAACGCTTAGCACCGAACGCCGGCGCGACGAACGGCGTCAGCAGCGTATTTTCGACGCCGACGGCCGACGGCAAGTGCGATGCGGCTGCGCTGCAAATCATCCCAACACAGGACTCGTGCGCCAAGATCCAGGCCCAGGTGCTGGAGAAGGGCAAGCTGCTGGGCGATCTGGCCGGCGTGCCAATCCTGCAGAACGCCGCCAACGCACAAATCATGCTGATCCCGGCGGCGGCCTCAAGCTGCGTGGTCGTGGCTCTCAGCACGGCCTACACCGAATGACCTAACCTCGCCCCAGGTTGGCCGAAGCGGCGCGCCGGGATTTGTATCTGAGTCCCCGGCGCGCTGTTGGCATCTCAAAGACTCCTAATTAGATGATCGGAAGCGTCAAAGATGGATACGCAGTCTGCCGAAATCGCGCGCTCCTACGATCAAGTCCCCTACACATCCCGGCCATTTCCTCAGTCGCAGCCGCCGCGTTTGGCGGCTCTCGCCACCCTTTTTGGCCTTTCACCGCCTGATGTATCGCAGGCCCGGGTGCTTGAGATCGGCTGCGCGGCTGGCGGCAACATCATTCCATTGGCCGCAGCTTTTCCCGACGCCGAAATCTTAGGGCTGGACTTGTCTTCGGCGCAAGTAGGCGCCGGTCAGGCGCGCATCCGCGCATTGGGATTGAAGAACATCCGCCTCATCACCACGTCCGTCGCCGATGTGACCCGCGGCCTGGGCACATTCGACTACATCGTCTGTCACGGCGTTTACAGTTGGGTGCCGGCCGCCATCCGCGATGCCATCTTGCGCGTCACATCTGAAAACCTGAGCGCCGACGGCATCGGCTACATCAGCTACAACGTCTATCCCGGCTGGCGGCTGCGCACTGTGCTACGCGATGCCATGATGTTTCATGGCAGCACCGGCACAACGCCGGCTGAGCGCTTGCAACTCGGCCGGGAGTTCCTGAACCAGCTCGGCAATCTGACGAATGCCAACCAGCCGTACGGCCAGATGCTGCGCCACGAGGCCCGTGTGATGGCGCAACACGAGGATTACTACGTCACACACGAATATCTGGAGACCCACAACGAGCCCTGCTATGTCAGCGAGTTCTTCGATAAACTCAACATGTTCGGGCTGACCTATCTCACCGAAGCCGATATTCACCTGACGATCGCCGAGGCCTTTGGCGTCGAAATCGGCGCGTTGCTGCGAACCCTGTCCGGCAACCGGCTGGACCGTCTCGAGCAGTATGTTGACTATCTGACCGGCCGCACCTTCCGGCAGTCGCTGGTGGTCAAAGCGGAGCAATCCCCGAAAATCGAGCGCACGATTACAACAGCTTATTTGAACAAGCTGCACATCACGACCCGTGTCGGCGCCGAGCCGGCACAGCGCGACGATGGCGTGCTTGTGTTCGAAGATGCGGCCGGCAGAACGTTGACAACCAAGTCTCCCGCCGTCGCCAAGGCAATTAGCACACTGGCGCGGTCGTACCCGGCAACGGCGACGTTGGACGAACTTCTGGCCGAAGCAGAAACTGCCGGAGCAGACAATCAAAGCGGCGCTGTTGATGTGCCCAAAGCCCTGCTCGCGATGATCCTGTCTGGACTGGCGCAAATTTCGACCCGCCGCGTGTCAACGCCGCCTGAAATCGCTGCTTTTCCCTCCGCCGATGCTTTGCCGAGAGGCGACGCGCGGGCCGGCATGACCTGGACGACCAATGCCCACCACGAGACCGTGGCGCTCGATGTCGTGCAGCGGGCGTTGCTGCCCATCCTCGACGGCAGTCTGGACCAAGAGGCGCTGACCAAGGCGGTGGCCGGCATGGCGGCCGGTGGACAATTGGCTTTCGAACGCGACGGCAAGCGGCTTGAAGAACCAGACCATATTATCGAAGCCGCCGGGCAGCATGTCGCGCGCGCGCTGAACGCCCTGCACCGTCTTGGCCTGATGACGGCGCCACAACACCCCGCATCGGCAGCACCGTAACACGCGGAGTCGCAAAACTTCAGGGCCGTAAGGACTTGATCCACGGCCCCGGCGTTAACACAGACCTTGGTGCAGCCCTTACTGCTTCGGCGATTGCGCAAGCTTGTCGGCCGGCTTGCCGTCGTCTTCGGCCACCACTAGATTTAATGTCGAATGAAACCGATAGCTTCTGATCGACAACGTCCTGGCTGTACCTGCTTGGCGTTTAGACATTGGCAACGGCGGCGCTGCCGTCTCACTCAAAAGCCAGCCACCCCATGAGCAACCCGGTCCCGAACGATTCCATACATATTGCGGTGATCATATTGGCGGCGGGCGCCTCGACGCGTTTTGCCAACGGGCATAAGTTGACGGCTCTGCTCGATGGCTTGCCGGTTATCAAACATACGGTCCGTGCCGTGCAGTCGAGTTCCATGAGCGAAATTTTGGTGGTGACCGGCGCGGAACACGCCGCGATTTCGGAATGTCTCCGCGACACGCGGGTTGCCGTTTCCCAATGCGCCGACGCCGCTCGCGGGATGGCGGCGTCGCTCGCACATGGCATCCGTCAGATTTCGGCGTCAGCGGCCGGAGCCGCAGTCATACCCGGAGACATGCCGGCATTGACGGCGCCTTTCCTCAATCAGATGTGCGAGGTGTTTCGCGCCGCGAACGGCGAACGGATCGTCTACGCGGCGACGCGCAACGGTGCGCAGCGCAACCCTGTGATCTGGCCACGCCGCTACTTCGGCATGCTCGCTGATTTGCAGGGCGCGGGCGGCGCAAAAGGACTTCTCACGGCCGAATTCGAACACGCCATAGCTGTTCAGGCTACCGATGATCGAGACCTCGACGATATCGACACGGTCGACGACCTCACGAAATTGTCATCGCTCATGCGGGGCGGCCATTAACCGCTGAAATCGTCGGCCAGGGCTGAGGGAAGATTTTAGGCGCCACTGCAAACTCCTTCTATTGACGCAATGAATCTCGTTTCTCTGAACACAATTCATATGCAGGCTATTGCTCGCGCAGACGAATTCGAGCACCGCTCAAGACACAATTGTTGAGTGGAAAACCTGTGCCCTCCGCCTCTACGGTTTTGCAATAACGCGCAATGGTCAGTGCGCGAGACTGCCTAGCTTTAAGGCAATCGCGCAAATACGTGTGACTGCAGATACAAAAGGTCCGCGGCGAAAGTGGACTGTGAACGTTAAAAGAGTAGGGAGGACCGACACTATGATCTTGCCCCTCAATACCCAACAGAGCTGGCCCCAACCGAATGGCGCAAATCCTGTTGAAGCCCAGACGAGGGCGGCACTTTCGGCTTGGGTCAACATGCAACGGCCGGTGGTCGAAGCCATGACTGAGATCAATAGTCATTGGATCGACAGTTTCTCGAAAGCCAATGTCGAATTGATTGGCTTCTTCGGCCGCCGGATCGAAGAAGATATGGCCGCATCACGTCAGTTCATGTCGTGCCGCACGGTGCAGGACGTGATGCAAGCCTACACCGATTTCTTCCAGCGCGCTCAGCAGCAGTATCAGACCGAACTGCAGTACTTCACGCGGCTCAATCAGAGCTTTGCCGTTGAAAGCGCCGAGGCGATGCGGACGCATCTGGCCGAGAACGGCCGGACATTTACGCACTGACGTCCGGCAACTGCCCGGTTTGGATGTACCAACTGCAGCAGGTTGGCGCCGCTCTCTCAAGCGCCGCCGATCGTGTTCTGTGAGAACGGTAACGCGCGGATGCGCTGTCCTGTGAGTTGGGCGACGGCGTTGGCAACGGCTGGACCGATCGGAGGCGTTCCCGGTTCACCGACGCCGGTCGGCGGCGCCGAGGACGGGACGATGTGCACCTCAACCGCCGGCATTTCGTTAAAGCGCAGCACTTCGTAGTCGTCGAAGTTCGCCTGCTCGACTTCTCCGCCCTTCAACGTCACTTTGGATTTCAGAACCGCACCTAAACCGTAGCCGATGCCGCCCTGCATCTGGGCCACGATGTTGTCGGGATTGATGGCAAGCCCGCAATCGACGGCGCAGACCACCCGGTCGACCTTGGGTTGGCCATCAAGCATGCGCACTTCGGCAACCTGAGCGACGAATGTCTTGAAACTTTCATGCACGGCAACGCCGCGCGCCGTTCCCGCCGGCAACGGCGCCGTTCCCCAGCCGGCTTTGTCCGCCGCCAGTTGCAGAACAGCTGCGTGGCGCGGGCTATTCTTCAGGAGATCGAGCCGGAACGCGACCGGGTCCTTGCCAGCCAGAACGGCCAGCTCATCAATCATGGTTTCCATGACATAGGCCGTGTGCGTGTGGCCGACCGAACGCCACCACAACGGCGGAACGCCGACTTTGGTGTTGTGCACGTCGAGTTCGAAGTTGGCGATCGTGTACGGCGAATTGCTCGCACCCTCGACCGAACTGTCATCAATACCGTCCTTGACGGCCATCGATTCAAAAGGCGTCCCAGATAAAATCGATTGGCCGACGATGCGATGCTGCCAGCCGGCAATCGTGCCGTCCTTGTTGAGCCCGGCTTTGACCTTGTGAAGGTACATCGGCCGATAGTACCCGCCCTTGATATCGTCGGGCCTAGTCCACACCACTTTGATCGGCACCGGTTTGCCGTACGCCTTCACCAGTGCTGCGGTTTCAGCGACGTAATCGGAGTTGTAGACGGCGCGCCGGCCGAACGATCCACCGGCCCATTGCGTATGGATCGTGACTGCCTCCGGCCGCAGACCGAGAATGGCCGCCGTGATACTCTGATCGACGGTCGGCATTTGCGATCCCGTCCAGATCGTGCAAGCGTCATCCTTGAACAGCATGACGCAGTTCATCGGTTCCATGGTGGCGTGGGCGAGAAACGGGAAAATGAATTCCGCTTCGACGACCTTATCCGCCGATGCGAGTGCCTGAGCCGCATCGCCATCTTTGCGAACACTGAGGCCCGGACCCTCCGCAAGCTTGCGATACTCCGCCAGAAGCTCATCCGTTCCGCGGGTTTCCGCTTTGCTGTCGTCCCATTCCACCTTCAAGGCGTCGCGCCCCTGCATGGCGGGCCACGTTCCCTTGGCCAGAACGGCGACGCCCTGCGGGATGGTGACGACGTCGACCACACCCTTGATCGCTTTGGTGGCAGTCGCGTCTACCGACTTGACGGTGGCGCCAAATTTGGGCGGCCGGGCGATGACGGCAACCAGCATGCCGTCGAGCTGGATGTCCTGAGTAAAGATCGGCTGCGCCGTCGTCTTGGCCACTTGATCGAGCCGGGGAAAACTCTTGCCGATAAACACAAAGTCTTTCGGGTCCTTGAGCGTCACAGACTTCGGCACCGGCCGCTTCGCTGCCTCGACGGCAAGCTCGCCGAAGGTTGCCGAATTGGTGCCGTCGGTGACCACGCCTTTTGAAATAGAAATCTTGTCGGCCGGCGACGACCACTTGGCCGAGGCAGCCGCGACCAGCATCGCGCGCGCCGTCGCGCCGGCATTGCGATACTGATCGAACGAGTTCGCCATGGCGGTCGAGCCGCCGGTGCCCTGCACGCCGAAAAACAGGTTCTTGTAGAGTGCGGCATCGGCCGGCGCGAACTCCGCCGCCATCTGGCTCCAGTCGGCGTCAAGCTCGTCGGCAACGAGAGTGGCCAAACCAGAGGCCGTGCCTTGACCTTTGTCGAGATGCTTCGAGAGTACGATCACCTTGTTGTCCGGGGTGACGCGGACGAACGGATTGAAGACGGCAACGTCACTTGCGGCAGCCTTTGCTCCGTCAGGCCGCGCCGCACCGTAAACGCCGATCACAAGCCCAGCGCCCGTGCCGAGCGACAGCTTGAGAAATCCCCGCCGGTCGACATTGGCGGCCTTGGCGATGGCGGCGCGTGATTTATGGTCCATGACAAACATGATGCTGGTCTCCCTCACGCCTTGAGCGCTGTCGATGCGCTATGGATGGCGCTGCGAATGCGAACGTAGGTTGCGCAGCGGCAGATGTTGCCGCTCATCGCATCGTCGATCTCGGTTTCGGTCGGCTCCGGCGTCGCGGTTAGAAGTGCAGCGGCCGCCATGATCTGGCCCGACTGGCAGTAGCCGCACTGGGCGACGTCGAGCTTTATCCAGGCCGCGCGCACGGCATCGGCCACCTTGCCTTGCAACCCCTCCGGCGACGTGATCGACTTGTCCTTGAGTGCTGAAATCGGCGTCACGCACGCCCGCGTCGGCTCGCCGTCAACGTGAACGGTACAAGCCCCGCACAGAGCTGCGCCGCAACCGAACTTAGCACCTGTCATTCCCAATTCATCGCGCACCACCCACAGCAAGGGGGTCTCGGGATCAGCAACGACGGATATGTCCTTGCCGTTGATGGTCAGAAGGGTCATTGCGGATCTCCGGGATCACAGACGAAGCTGATAGCAATGTAGGTCAGCCAATGGTCAAACCCAAGAGCGACCCTTGAGGTTCCGTGACCCTGGGGTCATTTGGCTGCCCGACGGGCCGCTCGCAATTTATCGAAGTCATCAGCCGCGTGGTAGCTGGACCGCGTCAAGGGGCTTGCCGAAACAAGCGCAAATCCTTTGGCTTTGGCAATCTGAGCCAATGCCTCAAATTCTTCCGGTGCATAATATTTGATCACCGGAGCGTGGCGTGGCGTCGGCTGCAGGTACTGCCCAAGGGTCAACGCGTCGACGTCAGCCACACGCAGATCGTCAAGAACCTGTAATATTTCTTCGCGCGCTTCACCAAGGCCGAGCATAAGTCCTGACTTGGTGACGCTTTGCGCATCCAGTTCTTTCACGCGGGCGAGAAGGCGGAGCGACTGGAAATAGCGGGCGCCGGGCCGGATCGACGGATAGAGCCGCGGCACGGTTTCAATGTTGTGGTTGAAGACGTCTGGCCGGGCGCGCGCCATCACCTCAATAGAGCCCGGCTTTTTCAGGAAATCGGGTGTCAGAATTTCGATCGTCGTGTTGGGATTTTTTTCCCGCACAGCGGCAACGACAGCTGCAACTGCTGGGTCGCAATCCCGGCCAATTCCTGCC
>JANORU010000269.1:0-5359 GCA_031415475.1 Hyphomicrobium sp. | reverse complement strand
CGCGCGGGTGCCGGGCGCAATGCCTTCAAGCAGAAGACCGACGATTGCGCCAATCGCCGCCGCCGCCAGGACGAGGACAATAATGCTTGCAGAAATTACGCCTTCCGGAGCGGCCATGTGATTTTTCCTTTGTGTGACAATTTGTCGAGAAGACATCCAGGTTTAGAGCGGTTGTGATCGGTAGTGCTTCTGGTGAGAGCAGTTTGCCTCTCACCCCGGTGGAGAGATTACCCAACTCTGACAGACGATGTCGAGGGGTTGAGGACGGCTTGGGATCATAAGCCGCCACTCGCGACGCCGCGAGAATGACCGAAGTGCCCTAAGCAGTGGACATGTCCACGGAACCGGGAACAGCTCACCCGATGACAGTTCCTGCACAATCGCAGCCTGTCTCCTCACCCTCACTCCCCCACACACACCGCTTCCACCGCCTTCGCGTGGATCGACAAATCGGTGATCGTCGGCCGTTCGCCAGAAAGCGCATTGCCCGGGTCCCAGGCAATCGACACGGTTTCGAAGCGGGCGTCTTTGCCATCGTAAATCAGAAGCCGCCCGGCGAGGGTTTCGCCGGTGCCGGTGATCTCTTTGATGACTTCGGTCGCCTGCAATGTGCCGACGACGCCGACAATCGAACCCAACACGCCGACTTCGGAACAGTTGGCGACCGTGCCGGGTGGCGGCGCTTCGGGAAACAGGCACCGGTAGCTTGGATACGGCTGGCCTGACGGCATCTTTTCGTGCGGCTTGAAGACCGTCACATAGCCGTCGAACGGTCCGACGGCGGCAAACGCCAATGGCTTCTTGGCAAAGTAACAGGCGTCGGAGACCAGATAGCGGGTGGCGAAGTTGTCGGAGCCATCGGCGACGTTGTCGTAGCGCGCAATGATGTCGAGCGCGTTGGCGGCCGTCAGACGTTCGCGGTAGGTCTCGACCACGACATGCGGATTCAGACGGGCGATGGCCGCCTTGGCACTGTCGACTTTCGCCGTGCCGACGCTCGCGGTGTCGTGCAGAACTTGGCGTTGCAGATTGTCGAGCGAGACGATGTCGTCGTCGATGATGCCAAGCGTGCCGATGCCGGCCGCTGCCAGATAGAGCAGCACCGGCGAGCCAAGTCCGCCGGCGCCGACCACGAGAACGCGCGCGGCTTTGAGCTTCTGCTGGCCGGGCCCGCCGATTTCCTTCAGCACCAGATGCCGTTTGTAGCGCTTGATTTCGTCGCTATTCAAAGCCAAGGCGGCGTGCTCCTTGTCGTGCGGCGATTCAACGGGCGGCGTTGCGGTCGTTCAAAGCGCGTTCGAGCCGGTTGCCGGCGGCCTTGTGGCGCAAAATCTGCTGGACCCGCTCGGCGATCAGACTGCCCGCTTCGACCGGCGGCAGGCCGCCGCTGTAGATGTTGGAGATCACGGTGTATTCGTAGCGCACGCTGGCGTTGCCTCTGAACAGCGCGGCCGCATCGCGGGTTTCGCTGTCGGGAAGCCGGTAGGCGATATAGGCGGAGAGTGAGCGCGATGCCAGTGCATCTCCGCCCGGCCGCTCGCCGATGAGATTGATGATCACCTTCGGCTGCAGCGCCTCGCCGATCGATTCAGCCAGTTTCACCCGGCCGTAAGGCGCGAGGATGGGTTTGCCGGCCGAGATCTGCTTTTCGGCCAGGTGATCGATAAGAACGGGGAGCAAATCGGGAATGTTGTGATGCACGGCCTCGGCGCTCAAGCCGTCCGAGACGATGATTTGCACGTCGGCGGTCTCGGGATCCAAATGCTGCAGATCGGCGGTGCCGATTTTCGCTCCGCTTTCCGGATTGTTGAGGTGTGCCGTTTTCGAGGCCGCGGCGGTGGCGATCTTGCGGAGTTCGACCGCGCCAAGGATCTCCGGTTTCACTTCCGCATAGATCGCCTCGCGGGCTGCAGCGAGGTTGGCCTTGATGGCGCGCGACACGTCATTGGCGGGGCGCGGGCCGGCGTTGTCGAAGCCGTAGGCGGCCGGCAGGCCTGAACGCAGACGTTCGAACTCGGCGTCCGACTTGCAGAATATGCGCGGATTGCCCCAGTTCGGACCGCGGACGATCTCGCCGTCGTCATCCTTTGCAAAAATTCCGCGCGCGAGGGCCCACTCTAAGTATTCCGGCGCCGGCTTCTGGCCGTAGATCTCGCGCAGCGTCTGATCGTCGTGGCCGCAGGTGTCGAAGTAGGCAAGCATGCGATCGATGCTGAGATAAACGTCCATGAAATAGTTGGCGCCGGCGGCCGTTAGAAGCTCGGTCGCGATCTGCTGGCCTTCCATGGTAATTTCGGAGTGCAGCGTATAGCACGGTGCCATGCCCATCGGGATGCCGAGCAGCTTGCCCATGAAATGATCCTGAAGGTTGGATACGATCATCTCGAAATTTGTGCGGTGGGTTTCAGGACCGATGAACCCGGTCACATTGTTGACCATGAATGGGTCCCAGCGGCGGGCGAGGCCGTAACACAGGGCCTCCGTGGTCGCCATATCGATGCCGTTGTGCTTGCCGTACGTGAGTTCGCTGCCCTGCCCGGTTTCGAAATACATGAACTGCGGCGCGTCCGGCGCCAGCGGGCCTGAGGCGGCCATCGTGCGATAGGCATGATCGAGAAGATCGACAGTCACGTCGAATTCTTCGATCAATGTCCGGTCGGTGCCGGCCAGGCTTTGGAACATGATCTCGACCGGCGCGCCCTGTTCGAGACACTGGAGCTGTGTTTTGACGTGCGACAGCACACAGATCTGTGTTGGCGCGCCCGTCTCGCGGCGCAGCTTATCGAGATGGCGCAGGACCGAGGAGATGTTCTCGACCGTGTCGATCGCCGGGTTGAGGCCGAGAATGGCGTCGCCCGACCCCGTGCTCAGACCGGTGTAGACGAGGGCCGTTACGGTCGAAAGGTCGTCGGTCGGGTGGTTCGGCTGCAGTCGCGAGGACAACGTGCCGGGGAGGCCAACGGTGGTGCGGGCCTTGGCGTGCTTTTTGAGCTTCCTAGCGGCGTAGACAAGTTCATGCACATCCATGAGCTTGGCGATCGCCGCTGCCATGACACCGGTGAGCGCTGTGCTCAACCGCTTGACGTCCGCAGGCTTGTTGCGCAAAACGAAGTCTTTCACCTCACCAAGCGTCTTGCCGGCGAACTCTTTGAAGATTGCGAGATCGATGTCGTAGTTGACCCGCATCACGCTATCGACTTTTCCGCTCGGGTCCGTCAGCGGACGGTCATAAAGGTGCTGTAGCGTCAGTGTCGAAAGGAGTGCGCGCGCGGCCTCGCGCTCGACTTCGTCTTTGGCGGCAAGTCCCGCGAGCCGGTCTCCGGCCTTGTCCACGTCGGCAGCGCCGAGCAGAGACTTCAGGCCGTGGAATGTAAACGGCCGTTCAAACAGCGTGATCGCGTAGTTGTCATCCGGCTTCGGCTGCGGAACGCGAATGCTGTCCAGTGGCATCAACGCGATCATGGCGGCACGCCTCCTGTGTGACCGGCTCCAGTCTATATCACCTCCTGCGGCAGTCTTCAAAATGCTGAGGGCAGGCCCGTATACCAAGATTTGACTGCCTGAACGGCGCCAGCCGGGCAATCAGATGATGCCGGAATGCAAATTGACTGCGTATTCCGGCAAGTCAGAGTCGCTTCTCGCGTTGACAGACAGTGAGGGCGCGACCACACCTGAGTTGGCAAAATGCCGGGAGCCAGCGGCTGGGCTCGGGTTCTGGCGCGCCGTGTACGCCTCAATAGCGAAGTGTACAGGTTGGGGAAGGGGACTCAGAAAATGGCTAGCGAACTAGACACACAGAAACAGGACGTCAAAGTCCTGCACGAAATGGGCTATGCCCAAGAACTGTCACGGAGTATGGGCGGATTTCAAAACTTCGCCATCTCGTTTTCGATCATTTGCATCTTGTCGGGCGGTATCAACTCGCTCGGGCAGGCAACGTCGGGTGTCGGCGGAGCGGCTATCGGCATCGGCTGGCCGGTTGGCGTGCTGATGTCGTTTGTTTTCGCGCTCGCATTGGCTGAGATCAGCTCGGCCTATCCGACCGCGGGCGGCCTCTATCATTGGGGTTCGATCCTCGGCAACCGGTTCACAGGTTGGCTGTCGGCTTGGCTCAACCTCTTGGGTCTCATTACGGTACTCGGCGCCATCAACATCGGCACCTGGTACTTCTTTTTCGGCGCGTTCGGTCCTGCGCTGGGTCTTGAGGATACACTGACGGCGCGCGTCAGTTTTGTCGCGGCGATTACCGCTATTCAGGCCCTGATCAACCACCTGGGCATTCGACTGACGGTGAAGCTGACCGACTTGGCTGGCTACATCATCTTCGCGGGCGCCATCGCGCTCACGCTGGCGTGCCTCGCATTCGCCGACAGCTACGACTTCTCGCGCCTGTTCACGTTCACCAACTACACCGGCACAGAAGGTGCTGCTGGTGTTTGGCCCAACGTGATCTCGATGGAACTTGCCTTCCTGTGCGGGTTGCTACTGCCGATCTACACCATCACGGGTTACGACGCTTCGGCCCACACGGCTGAAGAGACCATGAACGCCGCGATGGCCGTGCCCAAAGGCATGGTCATGTCGGTCGTTTGGTCGGGCCTGTTCGGCTATATCATGCTGTGCGCCTTCGTGCTCATGATCCCGAACATGGACGACGCGGCCAAGCAGGGCTGGAACGTGTTCTTCTGGGCCATGGGTGAACGGGTACCGGAAGGCGTCCGCCTCATCCTGTACGGACTGATTTTCGTCTCGCAGTTCCTGTGCGGCCTGGCGACGGTCACGTCCGTGTCGCGCATGCTGTTCGCGTTCTCGCGCGATGGCGGCATCCCGGGTATCTCCGGAATGCTTGCCAAGGTGAGCCCCACCTACCGTACGCCGGTCAACGCCATCTGGGGGGGATCGATCCTGTCGGTCCTGTTCGTGTGGTTTACCTCGTCGATCACCATCGCCGGTACTCCGGCTTACTCGATCGTCGTCTCGTGCACGGTCATCTTCCTGTTCCTGTCGTTCGCGCTACCGATCCTGCTCGGCATGATTGCCTATGGCGGTCCGAAGTGGCCGAACCCGGGTCCGTGGAGCATGGGCGGGACGATGTTCCGCTTTGTTGGCCTTCTGTCGCTGATCTCGATGGCCGTCATGTTCTATGCCGGCATTCAGCCGCCGAACGACTGGGCGCTTCCGATCACCATCGGCTTCATTCTGTTGTCGCTGTTGATTTGGCTGTTGATCGAGAACCGCCGGTTCAAGGGCCCGCCGATTGGCGAAGAAATCGCCCGCCGTCAGGCCGAAATTCGTGCCGCTGAAGCGGCGGTCGGCGAAGCAGCGATCTAAGTTCGAATATTTGACAACGAGAAGGGGG
>JANORU010000268.1:0-2070 GCA_031415475.1 Hyphomicrobium sp. | reverse complement strand
CCGACGTTCGTCAGGTCGGTTCGAACAACACCTCGGTCGTCATCCAGGGCGGTTGGTAAGACTGAGATAGTGCGGGAGCGCGAGGAGGCAACCCCTCCTCGCGCAATCCTCAAGGAGGTTCAGATGAACACGTTTGTTGGTAAGTCCGCGGTTGTTGCGGCCCTCGGGGCTCTCGGCGTCTATGCGACGGCCGGCAGCGCCAGCGCTACCCCCTCGGGATTGATCAAGTGCGAAATCCAAGTCACCAAATCGAAAGGTGAAGTCGAGCTGACCGGCATCGTTCACGCTCTCATGGCGACCAGCGGCTCCTACCGCTTCAAGGTCACGAACGACGGCGATGGCGGTTCGGCGAACATCAATCAGGGCGGCGATTTCCAGCTTGCCGCCGGCGAAAGCACAGTTGTCGGCTCCACCACGCTCGGCAACGCTGACGCTCTCAACGTCAAACTTTCGGTGACCTCGGACCACGGCTCTGCCACCTGCAGCCGTTAAACCGGATCACCACAAGGAGGCCCGCGGCTGACCCCCGCCGCGGGCCTTTTTTCGTGCGCGGGGTGGCGCTGCGGGATACGCCGCCAACAAACTGAAAAGCCTGTGCCGTCCGGAACAGCGCCGGATCGTGCAGCCTATAGGTCTGCGTCCCAGGATCGAATTGCGCTCACCCTGGGAGACCGGCAATGGCTTACCTCAATGACCTAAAGCTGAACCTCACGCTTAAACGTGACCGGTACGATGATTGGCTGACCAACGACACCATTTACGGCACCGTTGAGCATGACATCGTCAATCTTTATGGCGGCAACGATGTCTTCATCGACATCGCCGGCGGCAACGACGTCGTCTATGACCTGAGGTCGTACCGGTTCGCCGGGACCGGATGGTCCGGCAAGGACGTCGTATCCACAGGCGTCGGGAACGACACGGTCTTCTCGAGCCTGGACTCGTCAATCTATGCCAATGAGCGCGGCGGTCAGGAGTACTACGGCGGCCTCGGCTTCGACATGTTGAATTTTGCCTTCAACCAGACTGGCGCTTACGTTGATCTCAGTGCGACCCAGGCTGTGAATCTCGTCACCGGCGAATCCACCCGCGTCGTTGGCTTCGAATGGGTCACCGGCTCGAACTTGAATGACCAAATCTACGGCGACGATCTGACCAACTTACTGAGGGGCCTCAGCGGCGACGACCGGATCTTCGGCCGGGGTGGTCAAGACTCCATCGATGGCGGCGACGGCCAGGACACCCTCTTTGGCGATGCCGGCTACGACACCCTCGGCGGCGGCAACGGCAACGACGTTCTCTATGGCGGCACCGGCAACGACGTTGTCCAGGGCCAAGCCGGCAATGACATCGTGCTCGGCGAAGACGGCAACGACGCCATCCAAGGACAAGACGGCATCGATAGTCTCAAAGGCGGCAATGGCAACGACCAATTGTACGGTCAATCCGGCGACGACAACCTCGATGGTGGGGCCGGTGCCGATGAACTCACGGGCGGCCTCGGCCGCGATCTCATGTCAGGTGGGGCCGCTGCCGATCGTTTCATCTTCGAAACACTGACCGACAGCATCAGCGGCGCCTTGGCGGACAGGATCTTCGACTTCCAGCACACCTTTGATAAGATCGACGCCTCAGAGATCGACGCCAAGGCTGCCCTCGTCGGCAACCAAGCATTCAGCTACATCGGCGACAACACCTTCTCGAGCGCCGGTCAGATAAGTTCGCACTACTATTCCTCTACCAATACCACGATCATCAGCTTCAACACTGACGCCGACAGTACGGCCGAGATGACCGTCAACCTGACGGGGCGCATCACGCTGTCATCAGTGGACTTTATTCTCTAAGACCATAGGCCGTGCAGGCGGACTGCGGGAGCTATTCCCAACAAACGCGCCGAATGAACCTGTGCGCTCACCACCCCACCAATGTCATCCTCGGATTTATTCCACGGCTGTCCGGTTTAATTTTCTGGACGAAGTGCATGGCGTTGATTCTTCTGTGCTTCGAAAGCTTCCCGGCTTTTCGGACACGGAAAGGATCGAACACCATGCGACATCACAATAGCCT
>JANORU010000267.1:0-1762 GCA_031415475.1 Hyphomicrobium sp. | reverse complement strand
GGCGGCGTGCGCACCGCCACGGTCACAGCGCTGCGCGATAGTGTTGTCTTGGCACTCGACCGGCAGTCGTTCACGGCCGTCTCCGCCCGTCACCCCGGCATCTGGCACGCGCTGTCGCAAACGCTGGCCAGCCGGCTCGCTGAAACAACGGCGCGGGCCGCAGAGCCCATGCCCGAGCCGCGGCCGCGCACCATCGCCATCATCCCAGCCGGCAAAGGCCCATTGCCCGATGCCTTTCTCAATATGCTGATCGCCGAATTTGCCGCGACCGCCAAGACGCGCGTCGTCCGCTCTGGCGGCATCAGCAGGCTTTCGCAGCTCGGGCCGAACCCGATGGACGGCGGCAGCGGCGAGACGCTCGATGCGCTCGAAAAGCGCTTCGACTATGTGCTGCTGTTGTCCGATCCCGATGACACCGCATGGTCGGAAAAAATCCTGCATCACGCCGATCTTGTGCTGATGGTCGCCGACTACGACGCCGACCCGGCACCGAGCCCGCTCGAAGCCGTCGCCGAGCGCTATCTCGATGCCGCCCATCGGCGACTGGTCCTCCTCCATCCCGCCAAGCGTCGATTATCGGGCACGGCCCGCTGGCTCGCGCCCCGCGCCGTCGCCATGCACCACCACGTGGCGCTCGACAGCAATGACGGTGTGGCTAGGCTTGTTCGTTTCATTCACGGAACGGCCAAAGGCCTGGTCGCCTGCGGCGGCGGCGCGCTCTGTGCGGCCCACGTCGGCGTCTACAAGGCGCTTCTTGAGCACGGCGAAACGTTCGACATCATGGGCGGCACGTCGGCTGGTGCGGCGATGGTCGCCGGCTTCCTGCTTGGGACCGCACCCGACGACATGGACCGCGCCATCCACGACATGTTCGTCGTCAAGAAGGCGATGCGCACCTACACACTGCCGCGCTACAGCCTGCTCGACCATGCCAACTTCGATCGCCAGCTGGCCGCTTTTTTTGGCGGCACCGAGATTGAGGACATGTGGCTGCCGTTCTTTGCGGTCTCGACCAACCTGTCGCGCAATGAGCGGTTCGTGCACCGCCAGGGCAGCCTGTGGAGCGCGGTACGCGCTTCGGCGTCGATCCCCGCACTTCTGCCGCCACTCTATACCGAAGACGGCGAAATGCTGGTCGATGGCTGTCTAATCGACAATGTGCCAGTCAAGACGATGCACGATCTGAAGACCGGACCGAACGTCGTTGTCAGCTTCACGCTGCCGGAACTGGATCGCTACACGGTCGATTATCAGGCAATGCCCAGCCGGCTCAATTTGCTCGGGCAATCGCTGCTGCCGGGACGGCGCGCCAATCTCCCCGATGCACCGGGCCCGATGCCGGTGCTGATGCGCAGCCTGATGGCCGGCCGGCAGGATTTTCAGCGCTTCATGCGCGCAACCGACCGGCTGATGGTGCCGCCGATACCGGCCGACATGGGATTTCTCGACTGGCACCGGCACCGCGAAGTCTTCGACCTCGCATATCAGTGGGCCAAGACCGCCAAGTAGGGCAATGGCGCAAACGCTATTCCGCGGCTGGCATTCTGATATCGGCAGGGCGCAGCGCGCCGGCCCTCTCGGCCTCTTCCAAGGCGGCGGCCAATTCTTCGCGCGCCTTCTCGGCCTGGCGCTGACGATTCCAAAGAGAGGCATAGAGACCGTTGCTGGCAATCAATTCGGCATGTGTGCCCTGCTCGACCAAGCGACCCTTTTCGAGCACGATGATGTTGTCGGCGTGGACAATGGTCGACAGGCGGTGGGC
>JANORU010000266.1:0-2880 GCA_031415475.1 Hyphomicrobium sp. | reverse complement strand
AACGCGCCGATCAGATCGTCGACAGGGGCCACATAGGTCATAGTGATGCTCCGCCAAGCCAGTCCGTTTTGACGCTTACCATATTGGTCTGCGCGCCAACGCCGCGTCCTTCGACGCGCGGTCTCAGATTAGGGTGTGGCCTCGATCACGGCAAAGATTTCTCGATGGGTGGACTGGACGTATGCACGTTTCTGAGACGAATGAGGCGACGATAGCTGACGCCGGAAGTCTTTTGGCGGCAGGCAGGCTGGTCGCGTTCCCGACCGAAACGGTCTATGGCCTCGGCGCCGATGCCACCAATAGCGAGGCGGTGGCCGCCATTTTCGCCGCCAAGGGCCGGCCGCAGTTCAATCCGCTGATCGTCCATGTCGCCGATCTGGCGAGCGCTGAGCGGCTGGCCGTGTTCTCACCAGCCGCGCGGCGGCTGGCGGACGCGTTCTGGCCCGGGCCGCTGACGTTGGTTCTGAAGCGCGCGCCAGCGTGCCCAGTCTCCGATCTGGCGACCGCCGGCCTCGACACCATTGCCATTCGCGTGCCGGCGCATCCGGTGGCACTCCGCTTGCTGCGCGCCGCAGGCTGTCCGGTCGCCGCGCCGTCGGCCAACCGCTCCGGCCACGTCAGCCCGACGACGGCGCGCCACGTCGCCACCGATCTTGGCGGCAGGGTCGCCATGATCCTCGACGGTGGCGCGGCCGACCATGGGCTTGAATCGACGGTCATCGACGCCAGCGGGGGCGAACTTGCACTGCTCCGCCCTGGCGCCATCACGCTCGAAGTTATCGAGGCGAAAACGGGTCTCAACGTCCGGCGCAGCGATGCGTCGCCTGAGCAGCCCACCTCTCCAGGCCAGCTTGCCAGTCATTATGCTCCGCGCGCGCGGCTGACACTCAACGCTCGTGTCGTGCCGCAGGGCGAGGCGCAACTTGCCTTCGGACCGGCCTTGCCATCGACCGGCATGATCATCAATCTCTCGCCGAACGGCGATCTGATTGAAGCCGCCGCCGGATTGTTCGCAGCGCTGAGAGCATTCGATGAGGCCGGCGCAACGGCCGTTTCCGTGATGCCCATTCCAGCAGACGGCCTTGGCGAAGCGATCAACGACCGGCTGATGCGGGCTGCCGCGCCGCGTGGTGCTTAATCAACAGTATTCGCGGATCGGGTTGGCGGTTGGCGCGGCCGGGTGTTAGACGCTCAATGCCCAACTCAAAAGACTGGCCATGCCCCTGCCCGCGTACCACCCATTGATGCCACCCAGCGCCGCGCTGCTCGACCAGCTCGCGGCGGTGACGGGTCCTGCGGGCGTGGTGCGCGATGCCGCCGATCAAGCGCCGTACTTGAAAGAGTGGCGCGACCGCTACACGGGCATGGCGGCGCTCGTGCTGCGGCCCAACACAACCGCGCAGGTTTCTGAAATTCTCCGCCTGTGTAATGCCGCGCGCGTCGGCGTCGTGCCGCAAGGCGGCAATACCGGTCTCGTCGGCGGGCAAATCCCGTTCGAGAGCGGCACCGAGATCGTGCTGTCGACAACGCGCCTGAACCGGATCAGATCTGTCGATCGGTCTGGCGGGTCGCTGATTGCCGAAGCCGGCGCTACGTTGGCGGCTGTGCAAAATACGGCGAGCGATGCCGGCCTGTTATTTCCCCTATCGATGGCGTCGGAAGGCAGCTGCACCATCGGCGGCAATCTGGCAACCAATGCCGGCGGCATCGCCGTCGTTGCCTATGGCACGGCGCGGCGGCAGGTTTTGGGGCTCGAAGTGGTGCTGGCCGACGGCCGCGTGATCGACGGCCTCACGGCGCTCGAAAAAGACAACACTGGCTACGACCTCAAAGACCTGATGATCGGGTCGGAAGGAACGCTTGGCGTCATCACGGCGGCGGCGCTGCGGCTGGTGCCGCGTCCGGTTGAAACGGCAACCGCGTTTGTATCGTGCCCGTCCATGGATGCGCTGAGCAAGGTGTTCACCGAGACGAAGGCACGCGCCGGTACGCTGTTGACGGCCTTTGAATTCATGTCGGCGCGAGCCGTCGAGTTTGCCGCCCAGCATGTGAAGACAGCCCGCGTTCCCTTGCCGCTGGGCTCCCCCGTTTATGCGCTGATCGAGCTTTCGGCCCCGGTCGCGGGCATGGCGCAGCCGATGCTCGAGTCTCTGCTCTCTGAAGCATCAGACACGGAGCGCGTCTCGGGCGCGGTGATTGCCGCCACCGGCACCCAGTCGGCGGAGCTTTGGCGCTTGCGCGAACAAATGTCGGAAATCCAGAAGTTCGAGGGCGGCTCGATCAAGCACGACATCGCTCTGCCGATTTCGGAAATCCCGCGCTTCTTGACCGACGCCGAGGCGATCGTCGCCCGCGTCTGCCCCGGCGCCCGCCCCGTTCCGTTCGGCCATTTCGGCGACGGCAACATTCACTACAACGTCTCGCAGCCGCCGGGCATGGATCGCCAAGTCTATCTCGCGCTGTGGGATCCGATGTCACGCGCCGTCCACGATCTGGTCGACGCGCGCGGCGGCTCGATTTCAGCCGAGCATGGCATCGGCCGCATGAAGCGTGACGAACTTCGCCGCCTCAAAAGCCCGGCCGAACTCGACCTGATGCGCGGCATCAAAGCCGCGTTCGATCCCAACGGCATCCTCAATCCCGGCAAGCTGCTGTGACGAGGGGCCGTGGCTGCGAGCAGGCGGTTGTTCGCTGTTGCGATCGGAATGCGGGCGGGAGTTGGAGGGCGAGAGGGGGCAGGTCAGTACCGGCATTCACCTGATCCAATTTCTCAACTAAGTGCGGCCAACTTTTCAGGCGCATCCTCGAACGCGTAGGGGTTGAGGAATTGCCTGCCCCACATCACGCCTTTGTCGACCTCACTCAACGTGGCTTCTTCGG
>JANORU010000265.1:0-8615 GCA_031415475.1 Hyphomicrobium sp. | reverse complement strand
TGCCTCCGGCAGGACCTGCCCTACTGCCGCCTTTGCTTGCCTGCCTCCGGCAGGACCTGCCCTACTGCCCCCCCTGCCCTGTCACACTGCATCAACAATGTGCACATGATCAAGAATGCGGCGATCACGCCATGCGCTGCGACACACTCCGCGCCAGCCGGTTTGACGCGCTGACGCGTCGTCACGAACTCGCCTATCATGCGAGAGAAAAACTCGGCTTAGCCGCATTTGAAATGAAGATCCCCGTGCCCAACCTCGACCAAGTTGTCCGCGATATCACCGACGAGATGCGGCGGCGGCCGGATCGCGGCGCCGTTGCGACCTATATTCCCGAACTCGCCCGGGTCGATGCCAACTCGTTTGGCCTGGTCGTCATCGATGCCGACGGCACTGTTGCGGCCGGCGGCGATTGCGACACGCCATTTTCCATCCAGAGCATCTCAAAAGTTTTCACGCTGACGCTGGCGTTAGGAAAAGTCGGCGACAAGCTTTGGGCGCGCGTCGGCCGCGAACCGTCCGGGAGTCCGTTCAACTCGATCGTCCAGCTTGAGCGTGAGCGCGGCATCCCGCGCAACCCGTTCATCAATGCCGGGGCGATTGCCGTTACCGATCTGATCCTGTCCGGCCATCAGCCGCGCGAAGCGCTCGGTGAAATCCTGCGCTTCATGCAGTTCCTCGCCGACGATACGTCGATCACCATCGATGAGGCGGTCGCGGCCTCGGAACTGAGAACCGGTTTTCGCAACAGCGCGCTGGCCAATTACATGAAGTCGTTCGGTGTGCTCGACAATCCCGTCGACTTCACCCTCGGCGTCTATTTCCACCATTGCGCGATTGCCATGTCGTGCCGCCAGCTCGCCATGGCCGGGCGGTTTCTTGCCCAATTTGGCAGCAACCCCTCGACCGGGTTCGCAGTTATCCAACCCGAGCGCGCGCGACGCATCAACGCGCTCATGATGACCTGCGGACATTACGATGGCTCAGGCGAATTCGCCTATCGGGTTGGGCTGCCTGGGAAAAGTGGCGTCGGCGGCGGAATTCTCGCTGTCGCGCCCGGTAAAGCCTCGATCGCCGTCTGGTCGCCGGGTCTGGACGCGGCCGGCAACTCGCACCTCGGCCAGATCGCGCTCGAAGCGCTGAGCAAGAGGATGGGTTGGTCGATCTTCGGTCCCTGACGTTTGCGCACCAGCTGCTTACTGCTGGCGGGCGGACTGAGCTTCCATGATGGCGTCGTCGTGGTACCAGCCCGAGCCATATTCAGCCTTGGGAAATCTTGCGATCTCCCACCGCGCGACACGCTCGGGCCCATCGCGCCGTGGCTCTGAAAAGGCTTTGGGCCACTCGCGCACGCCAGGCGAGCGAGCTCAAATCACCAGAAAATTCGCCGCTGTAATGTTGGCCGGATGGTTCGACAGCGTCGCGAAGTGGATCGCGCCGCCGGCCGCACTGCCGTTGCTGTCGTAGATCAGCGCGCCGGTCGTTTTGTTATAGAGGATCCGGTCGTTGGCATCGTGCGCGAGGCCCGTCGCCGATGCCCAGAAGCTCGCCGCCGACAGAGTGCCGGTGGCGGCACCGAGGGCTGCAAACACGGCATTGTCGAGCAGGATCGTGTCGTTGACGGCGACAAAGTCGACAATCGTATCGCGGTTGGTGTTCGCATTCGGCGCGCTGTTGAAGACGAACATATCATTGCCCGTTCCGCCGGCCATTATGTCGTTGCCGAGGCCGCCGTTGAAGAAGTCGTTGCCGCCACTGCCGTTCAGCCAGTTGGCGCCAATGTTGCCGCGCAGCGTGTTGGCCGCTGCATTGCCGGTCGCGCTGAGGTTGGCCGCTCCCAGAAGCGTGATGTTTTCGACGTTGACGTGGTGGCCGAGGTTGAGGCTCATGGCCATCGATGTGACGGTGTCGGTTCCGCCGGTCGCCAGCTCGGTCGTGATATCGGCATAAACATCAACGACGAAGGTGTCGCTGCCGTCGCCGCCGATCATGACGTCGATGCCGGTGCCGCCGTTCAGCGTGTCGCTGCCGCCGCCGCCCTTCAGAACGTCGTTGCCGGCCACGCCCGACAGCGCGTCGTTGCGCACGCCGCCGACCAGCGTATTGGCCGAGCTATTGCCAGTGACGACCTCGGGTTCGACATTGAGGACGTTGATGGCGAATGTTTTGTCGACGGTCAGTCCGCCCCGGTCGGTCGCGCGCAGGGTGATGGTGTGGCTCTTGGCCTGCTCGTAATCGAGCAGGACGTGGTTGGCGACGCGCAACTGATTGCCGGCGACCGTGAACCGGCCGCCGGCGCTGTTGAGCAGCGTGTAGGTTGGAACGTTGCCGACGCCGGGATCGATTGTTGTGAGTGTCGCGACGACGGTTCCATTGGCGCGGAATTCCTGCACCGCGTTCGACGACAAGGTGATGTTGGTCGGCGCGTGGTTGTGATCATCCAATTGATCGACATTGAACGTGTAGTTGCGGTTGGTGTCGCCCTCGTAGCCGAATACCCGCACGTAGTAGTATTGGCCGGCGATCGCGTCGACGCGGACATTCTCAAAGTCGTTCGCCGAATCCGAGCGGCCGACCAGGTTGCGGTTGGCGTCGTACACCGCCATATCGATGTCGCCGTCAGCGTGCTTGAAAGCGAGGTCGAACCACAGCGGTCCGGTGGCCGACGCGGTGACGCGGAAATAGTCGTCATTCTGCGACGCGTGGATCGTCAGGTTGGTGTAGGAATGATCTTCGGGCGGCGCCAGAATGCTGGCGTTGTCAAAGCTGTCGTTGGCTTCGAAGGTGTCGGGCGCGATAGCCGTGTTGCCGCCCGGCCGTTGCAGGTCGATTTCGATCCGCACAATGTTATTGGTTTCGTCGGTTTCCATCAGCCGGTTGCTGGGGTCGACCTCGACTTCCAGCCAGTACCGGCCGTCGGCAATGTTGGTGATATCGATCGATTGACCGGGCAGGCCACGATCGTAAACGTCGGCCCAACCGACCGAAATTCCCTGCTGTTGACCGCAGCTGACATAGACCGGCGCGGCCGGTCCCGAATTGTCGTAGCGGTCGACATCGAGCAGGCAGAAGCTGACCTTCTCGCCGGCCGCTATGACATCGCCGACGCCGCCGCCGGGCAAAATCTCACGCAGCCGGTACTGTGCGAATTCCTCGAAATGAATGTGGTCGTGCTCGTCGTGATAGATGAACACGCCCGACTGTACGTCGGTGAACGACCCGTCGGCATTGTAGATGCGTTGGAAGACGTCCTGCTCGTCGCCGTTGACCGCACCGCCGCGAATCTCAAGGCGGCCGTCGCCGATGTTGGCCATCGCGGTCGTCAGCCTGAGATCGTTGCCCTGAATGGTCCAATCGTGAACGAAGCCCTTGGATTGGCTGGCCCAGGGTGTCAAATCAGGCAAAAGCATAGGGGTCTTTCCGGTGATGGGTCGCAAAGCGGAGGCTGTACCGAAGTGGCACGCCCGCGCGATGCAAAACCATGACCGTTCCGCGGGGCCGGCAATTGGCCGCCGAAATAAACCCTAACAAGCAGTAGGTGCTCAGCGGCGGGACTCAGTCCGCCGGCGGGCCGCCAAGCCCACGCAACGTCATGTACCGCGGGTCGTCGCGCCCGCCCGGAGCGAGCTTCGAGGCTGCGGTATCTTTCGGATCGGGCGTGAACATAGCCTCTGGTGGCAATGGCGCGAGCAGGCCAATAGGCGATGCAATGGCCGGCGCGGCGGCAGTTTTGACGACGGCCGGCGCAACGTTCGTCGCCGCAAGCGCGGGTTTGAGGCCGGAAGTCTGCGCCGCCGCTTTAAGTTTGCTCTTCCGCGCACCCTGTTGCGCCTTGCTACCGGCAGGCTTAACGGCCCCCTTGCCGCTGGGCGACTTCTGGCGGCCGGCGCGCACCGCAATCGACTCACGCACCGGCTGGCGCAGTTCGAGCGTGAATTCATGCATGGCAACCCCCGCGCGGTCCCGAAGTTCAATCGAGGTACGGATCGCCTCGCCGCGCGGTGGTGGCAACTGCACGACGACATTGTCGAGCTGACCGACGGCAATCGCCCACCGCGTGTCACCAATGCGGACGCCATCCGACAGGCTGACATCGGCGGGCAAGCCGTTAAGCAGCACGGTGGCCAATGGATCGGCACCAGGGCCCGGCATCAACGCGTGCGGTTCGACGGGCGCCTCTGATGTCGCGATTTTTGTCTGGACCAAGTTATCCCCGCCACCGATCGATCCGGTAGAGTGCGGTTGTGCGGCATCCGTGTCGCTATTGGTGATGGAGCTGGTGTGCAGGCGCCATCCGGGGCCGGCAAATGCGAAACGGCGTTCGATGACGTTTGTTTCGGCCGTCGAGGGCCCAGTCTCGCGCCAACGGAGTTCGGAGTGATTAACCTCACTCATAAACAGGACGCTCAACATGACGATCAGGAACAGGACGAGCACCAGTTCGGAATTGAAGCGTGCGACACCGATGAGGCGGTTTCGAACCGACGGCGGCGTGTGCTGTTCGTCGAACGTCAGATGGAATTTATGATCCGGCATCGCAGTCCTCGTCTTTCGGCGTAACTGTCGAACGTCGTCAACGATTGGTTATTGCTACCGCTTCGAGAACTTTTCAAATTGCAAATGAGGTGCGTTAACGAAAGACGAATTACGCGGTAAAAAATTGAATAATAGCCGTATCGGAAAACCGAGTTAGACTCTGGTCGTTTCGTCAGAAATTGATAAGTAACGCTCTGATTTAGCTATGTAAAAATTATCCGTCCGGAGAAATGAACGAACATACGTCCGTTCGCCATTTTGTTCGTTCTGACAATAAGCCGGTATGAGATTATGCGCGTCAAAACTGGTAAAGCAGAAATGAATTAGCGCCCGGTTTTGCGACCGGAATAGGACATGAGCGTGGGTCTATCGCCGCTGAGTTACGGCTTGTCGCGCGGGATTTTAGCGGCCAGATCGGGCCGGCGTTCGCGCGTTATGCGGAGGGCTTCGCGCCGCTGCCACTCGGCGATTTTCTTGTGATCGCCGGAGAGCAGGATTTCTGGAATGGACTTACCCTCCCACTCTCGCGGCTTGGTATACTGCGGATACTCGAGCAGTCCCGCCTCGAAACTCTCGTGCGTCAAGCTGTCGGTCGAGCCGAGCACACCCGGCAGGAGGCGCACGCACGCGTCAAGGATCACCATCGCCGCCAGTTCCCCACCCGACAGCACATAGTCGCCGATCGAAAGCTCGCGAATCTGGCGCCCTTCGATGATCCGTTCGTCGATGCCTTCGAAGCGCCCGGCAAGCAGCATCAATCCGGGTCCGCGCGCAAATTCGTGCGCGATGGCTTGTGTGAAAGGTTCGCCGCGTGGTGAAAGATAGACAAGCGGCAGGTCGCCATCCTTTTCGCGGGCCTGATCGATCGCCGCCGCCAGAACGTCGGCGCGCAGCACCATCCCTGCCCCGCCACCCGCCGGCGTATCATCGACCTGGCGGTGTTTTCCGATGCCGAAATCGCGAATTTGGCTGGCTTCAAGCGACCACAAGCCGCCACTCAGCGCCTGCCCCACCAGCGACACGCCGAGCGGTCCCGGAAACATGTCGGGAAACAACGTTAGTACCCGCGCCCGCCACGCTGTGCTGCCGTCGCTCGCGGGAAAATGCGCCATCGGCTGTTGCTACACGCCTTCGACCACGGTGATGTCAATCGAGCCGGCGCCCTGTCGCAGCACTTTTGCGTCGGCGTACGCTTGCGATTTGGCATAGCCGAGCGCTGCTTCATAGCTCGGGAACTCGATCACGGCGTTGCGCTGCGTGCCGGTGCCTTCGATGATCTCGCATTTGCCGCCGCGGATAATCGGCACGCCGCCAAACTTGTCGAGCGCGATCTTGGATTTGGCAACGTACTGACCCCACTTCTCGGCATCGGTCACAGTGGCGTGGGCAATGACATAACCTTTAGGCATGGCGGACTTCTCCTCGGGGTTCGGCAATGACGGATACTGGCAGGTCGAGCGGTCCGCAACCGGCAAGAGGTGGAATGCTTAGCCAGCACTTCGCACGGCGGCCAGAAACGCCTCGGCCGCAACTTTCGGATCGGCAGCGGCATTGATCGGCCGGCCGACGACGAGGTGGTTGGCGCCGGCGCGGATGGCAGCGTCCGGCGTGGTGATGCGGGTCTGGTCGCCCGCCTCGCCGCCGGGAAGCCGAATTCCCGGCGTGATAATCAGGAGATCAGGCCCGACCGCCGCGCGCACCGTTGCTGCTTCTTGGCCGGACGCGACGACGCCATCTATGCCGGCATCGCGTGCCAACTTAGCGCGCTTCACGACCAGCTCGGCGGGTGACGCGGCAATGCCCTGCTGTTCGAGGTCGTGTTGGTCAAGGCTTGTGAGAACAGTTACGGCGAGAAGTTTCAACGGCGCGCCGCCCCGCCCTTTCACAGCGGCCTTCATGGTCTTGCTGTCGGTGCCATGGATGGTGAGAAAATCAACGCCAAGGCCCGCCGCCGTCGCAACGGCGCGTTCAACCGTATTGCCGATGTCGAGCAACTTCATATCGAGGAAGACGCGCTTATCCCCGCGCTTCAAATCTCTGGCAAGATCAAGTCCGCCAGAGAACACGAGTTCGAGACCGATCTTGTAGAATGAGACTGTATCGCCGAGCGTATCGACCAGACGTCGCGCATCGGCAGCGGTTGGCACATCAAGCGCGACGATCAGCTTGTCTCGGATTTCGTCCCGCATCAGGTGGCCGCCACGTCCGTACTCGCCACGAATGCGCCGGTTCGCGCAAGCTTGCCGAGCAGACTTCGCAATTGTGCCTCGCTGTCCTTGTTCTTCAGGCCGCCGCTGTCATCGAACGCATCCATCGCCTTCGGCACCGCGAATTGATCAGGCAGCACCAGCGCGCCCAAGCCCAGTTCCAAGACCGTGCGCACGGTGTTGACGCCTCTGAGACCGCCCATGCCGCCAGGCGACGCACAGCCAAGCGCGAACGCCCTCGTTTTGAAAACGTAAAGCGGTTCAGGATCGCGGATGCGGCTCAGCCAATCAAGCGTGTTCTTCAACAGCGGCGTGATCGACGCATTGTATTCCGGACAGGCGATGAAGACGCCCGAATGGGCGCGCATCAACGCCTCGAACTTCAGTGCGTTGGCCGGAATACCATCGCTCGTCTGCAGATCCTGATCGTACAACGGCAACTCATAGTCTTTGAGATCGGCGAACGTCGCCGCGATGCCATCGGCTTCGGCCAGCGTCGCGGCGAGTTTGGCGAGTTTCTTGTTGTGAGAGGCGGCGCGTTGCGATCCTGCGAAGCAGAGAAGGCGCGGCTTTGGCGTTGCGGTGCTCTGCATCGTGTCGACTGGCTCCAGGAGGTTAGCTTAGCCGCTCTTGCCTTCTCCGCCGAAGAAATCCTTCACGCGAGCGAAAAATCCGTGACTTTCCGGGCTCGTTTCGCGGCGGCTTTCCTTCTCGAACTCTTCGAGCAACTCGCGCTGCCGCCGCGTCAGGTTTTTCGGCGTTTCGACTTCGACCTGAATATACATGTCGCCGGTCAGGTTGGAGCGCAGCACGGGCATGCCCTTGCCCTTCAAGCGAAACTGCTTGCCGCTCTCACTGCCCTCAGGAACCTTGACGCGGGTCATGGTGCCTTCGAGCGTCGGCACTTCGATCTGTCCGCCGAGCGTCGCCGTCGTCATCGAAATCGGCACCTTGCAGAAGACATCCGCTCCGTCGCGCTGGAAGAACTCGTGCGGCTTCAGCGACAGGAAAATATAAAGATCGCCGGCCGGCCCGCCTCTGAGGCCGGCTTCGCCTTCACCCGCCAGACGAATGCGGGTGCCGTCCTCGACGCCGGCTGGAATGTTGACCGACAGTGTGCGCTCTTTGACGACGCGGCCGGCGCCGGAGCAGGCCGCGCACGGATCGGCGATCACCTCGCCGCGGCCTTGGCAGGTCGGGCAGGTGCGCTCAATGGTGAAGAAGCCCTGGCTGGCGCGCACTTTTCCGGCGCCGCTGCAGGTCGGGCACGCGGCCGGCTTGGTGCCGGCCTTGGCGCCGGAACCCGAGCACGTCTCGCAGGTGACGCTGGTCGGCACGCGAATTTGCGCTGTTCGCCCGGTGAACGCTTCGTTGAGCGAGACGTCCATGTTGTAGCGAAGGTCGGCTCCGCGCTCACGTCCCGTGCGGCCACGCGGTTGCCCGCGCCGTCCGCCCATGAATTCACCGAACAGGTCTTCGAACATATCCGACATCGACGACGCGAAATCGGGACCGAAGCCACCGCCGGGTCCGGCGGCCCCTCGTCCACCCATGCCGCCTTCGAACGCAGCGTGACCGAAACGATCATAGGCGGCGCGTTTCTGCGGGTCCTTCAGGACCTCGTAGGCTTCGTTGAGAGTCTTGAAATTCTGTTCGGCATCTTTGTCACCTGGATTGCGATCGGGGTGCTGCTCTTTGGCAAGCTTACGGAACGCCGATTTCAGATCCTGCTCGCTAGCGTTGCGAGCGACCCCCAGCGTTTCATAATAGTCGCGCTTGGCCATGGGCTGGATGTCAGGTCTTTGCATCGGGAGGACTTGGAGTCGGCTTCAAGCAATATAGGAAACTGGCGCGCTTGCGAGTGTATTCAAGCTT
>JANORU010000264.1:0-5258 GCA_031415475.1 Hyphomicrobium sp. | reverse complement strand
AGATCGAGAACGGCCTCGATTCTGCTGGAAAACCCGGGCCTGACATTGTCGGTGCGGTAACGGACCTGGTCAAAAGCCTAAGCGGAGCCTTGAAGACGGGTTAGAATGGGCCACCTTATGAGACGACACACGGCACTTGGCGCTCCCCCCATCCTGGGGTACAGCAACTCGATCAAGTGCCATAATTGACCTGCCGCCGCCCAAGCCAGGGCGCCCGCAGATGCGCGGTGAGCATCGCCGCCGCCGAGGAGCTGAACCCAAGTGAACTGGATCAACAACGTCGTCAGGCCGAAGATCAGGAGCTTCCTGACGACCAAGCGCGAAGTACCTGAGAACCTCTGGATCAAGTGTCCGGAGACCGGCCAGATGGTCTTTTACAAAGACCTCGAGGCCAACCAGTTCGTCGTGCCGGGGTCCGACCATCACATGAGAATGGGGGCCAAAGCCCGCCTCGCCCATCTGTTCGACGAGGGCGTGTTCGAGACCGTGCCGGTGCCGTCCGTACCGCAGGACCCGCTCAAATTCCGCGACGGCCGCCGCTACACCGACCGTCTGAAAGACGCGCGCACCAAGACGACGCTCGAAGACGCGGTGCTGATCGGCGAGGGTCTGCTTGAAGGCCGGTCGGTCGTCGCCGCCGCGCAGGACTTCGAATTTATGGGCGGCTCGCTCGGCATGGCCGCCGGCGAAGCGATCATTACGGGATTGCTGCGCGCGGTTGAGCGCAACGCTCCTTTCATTCTATTTGCAGCCTCGGGCGGCGCGCGCATGCAGGAGGGCATTCTCTCGCTCATGCAGATGCCGCGCACCACGATTGCCGTGCAGCGGATGCGCGAAGCGGGCCTGCCCTATGTCGTGGTCATGACCGACCCGACAACCGGCGGCGTCACAGCCTCGTACGCCATGCTCGGTGATATTCACATTGCCGAGCCGGGAGCACTCATCTGCTTTGCCGGTCCGCGCGTCATTCAGCAGACCATTCGCGAGCAACTGCCCGAGGGCTTCCAGCGCGCTGAGTACCTCTTGGCGCACGGCATGATCGATATGGTCGTGCATCGCCACAAAATGCGCGAAACGCTGGCCCGCATTTGTCGTTTGCTGATGGCCGGTGTTGAAGTCCAGCAGGGTGCCGGCAAAACCAAACGCGTCAACGGCAAGCCGTACGTCAATGGCCATAACGTTGATGGCAAAGTCATTGAAACAGCGGCGCGCGCCAGTGGCAGCACGCTGATCGATGGTGCGTCGCCGGGCGCAGAGGCGGCCAAAGACGTCACCCGCCGCGACGGTGGTACGGCGGTCAACCGGCCCACGGGTAAGGACGCCGGCGCATCGTGACGCCATGGACCTGTCACAAGGCAACGACAACTCTATTCCGTCTTGACGGACAGCGGCGGCGCGCGCTCAGTCAGGTCAAACAGCAGGCTCCGTCTTGAAGCTTCGGCGCAGCGGATGTGATTGAGGGCACGTATGCCGAAGAGCGACAAGCTCCTCGCCGATCTGAAGCTTCTGCACCCGAAGCTGATCGACCTTTCGCTCGGTCGGATCGAGCGGCTGCTCGGCCGGCTTGGCGATCCGCACAAGCGCCTGCCGCCGGTCGTCCATATTGCTGGCACCAACGGCAAGGGATCGACCACGGCCTTTCTAAAAGCCATGCTAACGGCGGCCGGCAAGCGCGTGCAGACCTATACGTCGCCGCATCTCGTTCGTTTCCACGAGCGTATCGAACTTGCGGATTCATTCGGTCAGCCCCGCCCGATCGGCGAAGATGCGCTGATCGATATCCTCACCCGCACCCAAGCGGTCAACGACGGCAACAACATCACCCAGTTTGAAATAACCACAGCGGCAGCGTTTTTAGCATTCGCTGAAAATCCGGCCGATGTGCTGTTGCTTGAGGTTGGCCTTGGCGGGCGGCTCGATGCCACCAACGTGATCGATCACCCTGCGTTGACCATCATCACACCGGTTTCGATGGACCATGCCGAGAAATTGGGGTCGACCATCGCCAAAATCGCGGCCGAGAAGGCTGGCATTTTGAAGCGCGGTGTGACCGCGATTATTTCAGATCAGCCGGACGATGCGCTCGAGGTTGTCCGTGAGACAGCACGGGCGTGCGGCGCGCCTCTCCGTGTCTGGGGACAGGACTTCGACGCCATGGAACAGAATGGCCGGCTTGTCGTTCAGACCGAGGACCGGATGCTCGACTTGCCGTTGCCATCGCTCGTCGGGCGGCATCAGATCATCAATGCCGGTACGGCCGTCGCCGCGGTTCTGGCGTTACCCGGCATGACGATCTCCGAAAAGGCGATTGAGCGCGGGCTTGTCTCGACACACTGGCCGGCCCGCATGCAGCGGCTCGATCACGGCCCCTTGCCTGGACTGCTCAGCACCGAGACCGAGTTGTGGCTCGATGGCGGGCATAATCCGGCCGCCGGAATTTTTCTGGCGCAAACTCTCGCCGATCTCGAAGATCGCAGTCCAAAGCCGCTCTATCTGATTGTCGGTATGATGGGCCTCAAGGATGCGAGCGGATTCCTGACGCCCTTCAAGGGACTGGCACGCGGTTGCATAACGGTGCCGATTCCAGGCGCCCATGAAGCTCCCTACGATCCCGACGCGCTGGCCGAAGTCGCGCGCCGCGTTGGCCTTAACGCCGAGGCATCAGGCAACGTCGAAATGGCACTGAGGCGGATTGAACAAATGGATCAGGGTGAGAAGCGCATTCTCATCTGCGGTTCGCTGTACCTCGCCGGTCATGTGCTCGCCCGCCAGGAAGGCGTCGAAGCTCAAGGCAATTGACGACAATCGTTATACAACGAAAAAGGCCCGCGCTGAGCAGGGCCTTTCTATTTTCGAGTTCGGATTGCGCCGTTAGGCGACGATTGAGCCGTTGACCCAATCTTCGAGCTTTTTCTTCTGCACCAGTGCACCGACGTGCTGGGCGGCGACTTCGCCGTTCTTGAAGATCATCAGCGTCGGCATGGCGCGGATACCATACTTGGAGGTGATGCCGGGGCTCTGATCGACGTCGACCTTCACGACTTTGATCTTGTCTTTCATTTCGGCGGCAACCTGGTCGAGGGCCGGGGCCATGGCTTTGCACGGCCCGCACCACTCGGCGAAAAAGTCGACGACGACGGGCTGGGTCGCCTTCAGCACCATTTCGTCAAAGGTGCTGTCGGAGACCAGAGTGGCATTGGCCATGGTGATCATCTCCTGATCTGGCCGTCGTCCGGGCGGAACGCGGTCAGTGATTGTTCGGATGGGGAACGTAGGTATCGCGCCGTTAGGCGTCAAGGCAGGATGGGTAAGGAAGTGTCGAGCTGCCACAGGCGCTGGGCATACCGGTCAAGCACGTCCGGCGGTACTTCCATGAGCTTGGGCCCGTCTGTCCAAAGTAACGCGGCTCGAATCGGTTGGCCGGGGTAGATTTTCTGCAACGCCAAGCGGTAAGCGGCGAGCTGGTACAGGTAGACGACGGCGACGTCCTCGAGGACTGCGGCACTTGAGCGATTCGTTTTGAAGTCGACAATCATGACACCGGCATCCGTCACGGCCAGCCGGTCGATCTGTCCGGTCAACTTGAGGGGAACCCCGCAGCCGTCCGGATTGGCAATCTCGGCGATAATCGGCACTTCCGCCCGGCTGCCGGGAGCGAACACGGGCGCGAACGCTTCGTGATCGAGCACAGCAAGCGCTTCGCCAACGATGCTTTTTCGGACGCGTGCCGGTAGCGCCGAGCCGCGCGCGGCAACGAAGCGTTCGGCAGCCTTGGCGCAGTGTTTGCGCTCAAAGTCCGGCAAATGCTGCAGCAGTGCGTGAGTGAGCGTTCCGCGCAAGAACCGTAACTCGCCACCGGCTCCGCCCCGGACTGGTGACCGGGGTGAAGGCTCTGCAAGTGTGTCGTCCGGCGTGCTGCGGCGCTGGGGATCGCCAGTCTCATCGATGTTGTAAGGCGCAAGCCGCGACGGGGCGAGCGGGATCGTCAGTTGTTTTTCGCGCGGCGCCGATCGCCGGGCCCAGTCTGGCAGGGGCGCGGCGACCACCGTGGCTGCGGTATCGGACTTGACGCTGTCGGGTGGCGCAGTTTGTTCGGCGGCGAGCCGCAATGGCGGATCGCCCGGTGCCGGCGCCCTGCCGTCCGGCGCCACGGCTTCGACGATCATGTCGTACCAGCAGCCCCGTTCGCGGCCTCTGCCCGACTCGAACCCGGCAACGATCAGGCGATCGCGTGCCCGGGTCATCGCGACATAGAGGAGCCGCTGGCGCTCTTCGTTTTCCTTGCGGTCGATCGCATCACGCGCGGCGCGGACACCGGCGACATCGGACGTGCCTTTCACCGGCCAAATGAACGGCGGGGCGGTCGACTTCGGTCTCTTCATATCAGGCACGGCAATGGGCCGCCCGCCTTGCCGGCCGGCGGACCCGGACGTGCAGGTATCCGGCAGAAACACGATCTTGCCCTCCAGCCCCTTGGCGCCGTGCACGGTCATGACCCGCACTTCATTGCGGCCGAGATCCATGTCGCGTTTGATCTCGCGTTGCTCCTGGCGGAGCGCGTGCAGAAACCCGGTCAAAGACGGCGGTGACGTGTCGTCGAAATGCAGGGCGAGGTTCAAAAATTCATCGAGCGGATCGGCGGCATCGGGACCAAGACGGGCGAGCATCCGCGACCGCAGGCCCTGTGCGTCGAGCAGCGTCGCCCAGAATTCATAGGGCGGCGAGAAGTCGGCCGCCTTGCGCCAGCCTTTGAGGCGTTCGGCGGCTTCGACAAATTTAGGGGTCACTTTCGCTGCATCAAGAAGGGCTCGCCATAGTGTACCCTTGCGGCCGTGGGCGATGGCAAACAGGTCATCGTCGTCGAGATCGAAGATCGGGCTCTTGAGAACTTCCGCCAGCGCCAGATCATTTTCCGGCAAAGTCAGAAACTCGCCGAGCGACATCAGATCTTGCACGGCGATCTGATCGGTAAGGCGCAATCGGTCAGCACCGGCGACGGCAATCCCGCGCGCTTTCAAGGCCGCGACCATCGGTGCCGCAAAGGGCCGCCGTTTTCTCAGCAAGATCAGAATATCGCCGGGCTCGACAGGCCGGTCGGCCGAGGCGAGCCATTCCTTGTTCTCGAGCCAGCCCTTGATCGTGTCGCCAATTCGCGCTGCAAGCTTCAACTCGGGGCGTTGCGACTGCGGCTCGCTGGCTGGCGACCAGATATCGCCGGTGTCGGCCTTCACAGCACTTTCGACCGGCCAGATTTCCAC
>JANORU010000263.1:0-2958 GCA_031415475.1 Hyphomicrobium sp. | reverse complement strand
CACAGGTGGATGGCCAGGGCGGCGGGCGGCACGAGCCAGCGATTGAAACCAGGCGCGGCAATGATGCGGTTTTTGGCCAGCAGGGGCAGCGCCGGGAGCATGCGCGAGATTATGTGCTACAATCCACTTCTTCTGTCGCGGGGTGGAGCAGTCCGGTAGCTCGTTGGGCTCATAACCCAAAGGTCGCGGGTTCAAATCCCGCCCCCGCAACCAACTTTCAGCGAACGGCCGCCGGGCAACCGGCGGCCGTTGTGCGTTTTGGCCATCGCGAACGAAAGCGCCCGCCGTGGATCACTAGGAGGCCACTCGTGCGTGCGCCGGTTGGAGAACACCAGCTCGAAGGCCTGCCGGACTGCGCGAAGGTCCGTCGCGACCAAGTTCTCCATCAGCAGTAGGTAGATCAAGTCTCGGACTACAGAACAGCTTCCAGCCCCTTATCCGCAATCACGTTTAGCAGCTTGAGGGCCGGCCCGGCCGGCCGCGTGTCTCCCTGCTCCCACTTGCGCACGGTCGAGGCCGTCGTGTGCAGCAGGTGGGCGAACACCGGCTGGCTGAACTTCAGCCGCGCGCGCAGCCGCTTGATGTCCCTCGCGCTGAAATCCCGCACGGGCGGCGGGCAGGCCGCATCGAACTGCCGCATCGTCACCTTGCTGATGGCGCCGACCTTCGCCAGTGCGGCGAGGTCGCCGCGAAGAGACTCAATGAGCTTGCTGGACACAATGCACCTCCACCAGTACGCCGACCTGCAGCGCTTTCGTCAGCTCGGCAGGTGAGAGATCCAGGAACACCCTCCCGGCGACCTGCAGCGCCTTCCTCTCGTCCTGCGTGATGTTGGCCTTGTCCTTCTTGGCGAACCCGTGCAGGAACACGTAGCGATCACCGATCCGGGCCGACAACACGGTCCGGTATCCGCCGCTCTTGCCACCGCCTGGACGAGCCACGCGCTTCTTGTAGAGGAAGCCGCCCAGATCGGCATCGACCAGGCCATTCGCCATCTCCGCGACCGCCTTGCATAAGGCATCATCGGGCAGCTTCTCTCCGGCCTGCCAGCGGGCGAAATGTTTGCGCTTCAAGACGCTGATCATCGCGGTCGATTTTCTAAAGTATACCCGATACGGGTAGTTTTCACGGCAGCGGGGCTGGAACCGTGCCCCTGGCCAATCAACGGCTGAATCGCGACGGTCCGGCGCCAGAGTCGCAGCGGCTGCAGGTCGACGAGATCACGTCGTGCGCGGTCGAGGAGTCGCGCTTCCAGTGCGGCCCGCAGGGCGCCGGCTGTTGCGTACTGGCGTGGGGCGGTCATCGGGCACCTGCTTCAGGATACGGTTGACACGCTGTCGTGCGCGCGTGCTCACGTCGGCTGCGTCGAACTGCCTTCGCCGCACGAGCCCGCGCCGGATGGCCTGGTCCACGGCCTGCACGAGCACTTCCGGCGCGAGCGCACCGTCGACGATCACGTCAATGAGGGTGCGCAGTGGCGTGGTGACGCGGACGCCCTCAATGGCTTCTGCGTCCCGCTTGGGCACGCTCGCTCGGTGGAGGCGTAGCACGCCCGGGATGGCAGCCATGCGGCGGAACCCCGGCGGCACCGTCATGTCGACCTTGGCCGGCATGGCGTCTGACAGGTCGTGCAGGGTGAGGGCGGTGGTGTGGCTGAACACGCCTTGTGGCTCGTCCTGGCGATTGCGGGACCACAGCTGCAGCACCATCAGGTCGGGCCTGGACGGCTGGGGGAACTGTGTCAGCCGGTAGACGCCGCGTCGTTCCCGGACCCAGTTGCCGGCGCGCACGTGATACGGATGCAGGTTGTCGCCGTACCCGGCGTCGAGGGCTTGCCGGGAGGTGAAGTATCCCCCTTGGCCAGAAGCCACGTCGTAGAGCCGCAGTGATGAGGATGCTGGACGAGGCATATAACCTCAAATATTAAGAGGTAATATAGCATGAATAGTGTCTGCATCGCGGGGTCGCCCGGGAGCGGACGTTCCGCAGCGTTGAAGCCGGTGCGGTTGCTGTGGAGCGTCGCTCCGGGGCGGGTCGTGTCGCACTCGCTCTTGCCGGGCACTGGTTCAGGTAAATCGAGCGGGAAGCGAGCCGGTGAACCATCGGGGAGAGGTCGCTTTGTACTTCGCCGTGCTGCAGGAGTAATCCCAGCCGCACAGCCCTAACCGCTATAATCCCAGCCACTTGTCCCTCACACCCGGCTCGCGTCTCGGCCCCTATGAGGTGACCGCACTCCTCGGGGAGGGCGGGATGGGGCAGGTCTACCGTGCGACCGACACCAACTTGAAGCGCCAGGTCGCGATCAAAGTGCTGCCGGCGTCGCTGGCTGGCGACGTGGATCGCTTGGCCCGCTTCCAACGAGAAGCCGAAGTCCTCGCCGCGCTCAACCATCCAAACATCGCGCAGATCCACGGGCTGGAGAAGAGCGACGGCGTCACCGCGCTGGTGATGGAACTCGTCGAGGGCGAGGACCTGTCGCAGCGCATTGCGCGCGGTGCCATCCCTCTCGACGAAGCCCTGCCGATCGCGAAGCAGATCGCCGAGGCGCTCGAAGCGGCGCACGAGCAGGGGATCGTGCACCGCGATCTTAAGCCCGCCAATATCAAGGTGCGCGCGGACGGCACGGTGAAGGTGCTCGACTTCGGTCTCGCCAAAGCGCTCGACCCACCCGCCGCGTCGAGCCCCGAGGCGATGAATTCGCCAACCATCACCTCCCCCGCGATGACACAGGCGGGGATGATTCTCGGCACCGCGGCCTACATGGCGCCGGAGCAAGCACGCGGGAGCGCCGTGGACAAGCGCGCCGACGTGTGGGCCTTCGGCGTGGTGCTCTACGAGATGCTGACAGGCAAGCGGCTGTTTACCGGCGCGACCGTGTCGGACACGATCGCCGCCGTGCTGAAGACCGAGCCCGACTGGACGACGCTGCCGGCTACCACGCCGGCGTCGATTCGCAAG
>JANORU010000262.1:0-1892 GCA_031415475.1 Hyphomicrobium sp. | reverse complement strand
GCAAAACCGGCCATCAGCCGCGCCAGCCTAGCTGTGATCCGCTCGCAGGATCAGATTTTTTTGTATTTCCGATCCGCTGTCAACCTCGCTGATCCCTGAGCATCCTGAGCCATCTGTTGCGGGGCACCCTCGCGCGCACCTGCCCGCACCTCACGCCTTGATCGCTTCCACGAGTTTTCCGACGCCGACGATGTTCATGACGCGCGTCAGATTGTAACCAAGCACGTTGAGCGCCATTTCGGCGGCGACTTTCGGCAGCGTCGTGCAGAGAAAGTGCGTCGCACCCATTCGCATCTTCAGTGTCGCGAACGGATGTTCGACGGTCTCGCGGCGCACGCGCATGGCCTGCGGATTCTTGTCCAGCCGCGTCTGCACGGCCTCGACGACGTGTTCGTGTTCCCAGCGTTTGATGCGCCGCTCGTTGTTTTTGGTGCATTGATCTTTGAGCGGACAGGTGCAGCACGCCTTCGTGAGGTAAATGCGCATCTTCTGGCCGTCTTCGTCGGCGGTGTAGTGATGTGGAAGCTTCTCGCCAGCCGGGCAACGATAGACATCTTCCGCTGGCAGATAGACGAAGTCCTGCTTGCCGAAGCGACCGGCAGATTTCGCGCCAGAAGTTTGCGGCTTGGGCAATGTCGCGACGACACCGGCCTGTTCGCAGGCCAGTATTTCCTCGCCCTTGAAGTAGCCGCGATCCGCAACGACCTCCAACGTATCGGTGTGCAGCGCGGCTTTCGCGGCTTGTGCCATCGATGCCAACTGCGAGCGGTCGCTGCCGGAATTGGTCACTTCATGCGCGACGATCAGATGATGCTCCGTATCCACCGCACTTTGCACATTGTAGGCGACCATGCCGGAACCGCGTCCACTCGTTGCCATCGAGCGGCAATCAGGATCGGTCAATGAGATCTGTTGATCAGGCGAGGCGAGCACCCGGGTCTCAATCGCCTTCAGCCGCTTCACTTCCTCTTCGAGTTTGACGAGCTTTTCCTTGAGCCGCGTCTTGACCAACTCCACCGTCTCCGACGCGCCTTCACCGGCAGCCTGGCGGCGGTCAGCGGTATCGAGCTGGCCCATGTAGCGGGCCACGCTGTCTTCAATCTGCTTGAGACGCCGCTCCAGCTTGCCCTTCGTAAAATTGTTATCGCGGCTGTTGACCGCTTTGAACTTGCTGCCATCGATGGCCACGCTGGCTTTCGCGAGCAAGCCCATCTTGCGGCACAGCTCGACGAATTGCGCGCAGACCTTTTTGATCGCCGGGCCATTGTCCTTGCGGAAGTCGGCGATAGTTTTGTGGTCGGGCGCAAGCCGCCCGGTCAACCACATCACTTCGAGATTGCGGCCGGCCTCGCGCTCCAGCCGACGGCTCGACTGCACACGATTGAGATAGCCATAAATGTAAAGCTTCAGCAGCACGCCTGGGCGGTACCCGGGGCGGCCAGTGGCCGCCGCTTGGACGCCGTCAAAGCCGAGTGCGCCCAGATCCAGCGCATCAACGAACACATCGACTGCGCGCACGGCGTTATTCTCGTCAACCCAGTCTTCAAGGCATTCCGGCAACAAGGTCGCCTGCCGCCGATCCATCCCCTCGACGAAACCAGCCATCCGCACCCCCACCGATTCGGTCGGGTGATTCTAACATGATCCGTACAAGTTTTGACACAGCCTGGGTCATCTTCGACCGTGACTCGTGACTGCGGCGGCACTGCTATTGCGGCAGCTTGTGCGCTGTTTGCGTCGGTCGCAAGAAAAGTTCCGCGCCTGCTGCTGCCCCTTACCCTAACCCTCTCTCCGTGAAGGACAGGAAGCGGGAACCCGCGCGCCGTTTTCGTCCCCCCTCCCCCAACGCACCCGGGTACTCTGCCCCGCACAAATCTGCCATACGTCCAGCC
>JANORU010000261.1:0-5445 GCA_031415475.1 Hyphomicrobium sp. | reverse complement strand
TTCTTGCCCTGTCGTGGTCGGGCGAGACGGTTGAACTGAAAAATATCATTACCTTCTCGCGCCGTTTCTCCGTGCCGCCGATTTCAATAACGTCGAACAAAAATTCGGCGCTCGGCCAGCACTACGATGTCGTTCTCGAATTGCCGAAGTCGAAAGAAGCCTGTCCGCACGGGCTGGCGCCAACGACGTCGACCACCATGCAGCTAGCCCTTGGCGACAGCTTGGCGATCGCGTTGCTGGAAAACAAGGGGTTCACCGCCCACGACTTTAAAGTCTTCCACCCGGGCGGATCGCTGGGCGCCAATTTGAGAACCGTCGGCGACCTGATGCATCGCGGCGACCGGCTGCCGGTCGCGCGTGAAAACATGCCGATGAGCGAAGCACTGGTCATCATGACGTCGAAGAGTTTCGGCTGCCTCGGCATTGTCGACGCCAAGGGGCGCCTCGCCGGTGTCATCACCGACGGCGACTTGCGCCGTCACATGGGAACCGACCTGTTCAAGGCGAAAACGGCGGATATCATGACCCGCAAGCCGAAGACAATCGAGCCGCGCATGCTGGCGTCGGCGGCGCTCGAAGTCATCAACGCGTCGCGGATCACGTCGCTGTTCGTTGTTACCAAAGGCCAGCCGGTCGGCATCGTGCACATTCACGATTTGCTGCGCGCCGGTGTCGCTTAATTTTACGGCTCAGTCCTCGCCGTATTTCGTGACGACCAGATTGGTGCCGTTGACGCCGGTCACCTCCACGTTAGCTCCGCGTGGAGCATCTTCGCCCTCCGCACCCCAAATGGTATCGCCGACGCGAACTTTGCCGCGTCCCCCAGCGATGGCGTCCTCGACCACCACGCGGCGGCCGATATACTGGGCGCCGCGGACGTTGAGGTCGGGCGCATCGGTCGCCTCATCGTTCGGGCGCGCATAGCGCTTGACCCAGAACACCATGATGACGGCCAGTGTCGCGAAGGCGACGAGTTGGAATGGCCATGTGAACATGTCGCCGCCGGCAAAACCCAACAGGCCGACGATCAGGGCCGCAAGTCCGAACCACAGAAAATGCACGCCGGGAACGATGGTTTCGAGCGCAAACAGCACGATCGCCAGAAACAACCAGTTCCAATTGCCGAGGCCTTCGAGATAGCCCATGAGCGCGTCCATATCCGTCAGCTCCTATTCGACTGGTCGCAGTCTTATCACACCGCCGGTGCGCCGCCTGCTTTGGGTGTCGATTTTGCCGGTGACGGCTTTGCCGGTCCGGGCGACCCGCCGCCGAACGCTTCGCCGGTGATCTGGGCAAGACCGGCGAGAGACCCGATCACCGACGAGGCTTCAAGCGGCATCATGATGATCTTGCTGTTGGGGGCCGACGCGAGCGACTCGAGCGCCTTCACGTAGTTGTTGGCGACGAAGTAGTTGATCGCCTGCACGTTGCCATTGGCAATGGCAGTAGAAACGAGTTCAGTTGCTTTGGCTTCGGCCTCGGCGGAGCGTTCGCGCGCTTCGGCGTCCTTGAACGCGGCTTCGCGGCGGCCTTCGGCTTCGAGCACGACGGCCTGCTTGGCGCCTTCGGCTTTCAGAATGGCGGCCTGACGCAGGCCTTCCGATTCCAGAATCTGCGCACGCTTTTCACGTTCCGCCTTCATCTGGCGGCCCATGCTGTCGATCAAGTCGCGCGGCGGCGCGATGTCTTTAATTTCAATGCGCGTGACTTTGACGCCCCAAGCCTCGGTCGCGGCATCGACGACCTTCAGGAGCTTGGCGTTAATGTGGTCGCGGTTCGACAGCAGTTCGTCGAGATCCATCGAACCCATGACGGTTCGGATGTTGGTCATCGTCAGGTTGACGCTTGCGTTTTCGAGATTGTCGACTTCGTAGGCCGATTTGGCGGCGCTCAGAACCTGGAAGAAAGCGACACCGTCGACGCGCACCATGGCGTTGTCGCGGGTGATGATGTCCTGACTCGGAATTTCGATCACCTGCTCCTTCATGTTGACCTCGTGGCCGACGCGCTCGACCACCGGCACCAGGATGTGCAGACCGGGCGTCAGAGTACGGGTGTAGCGCCCGAAGTTCTCAACTGTGTAGTTGAAGCCTTGCGGTACGACCTTGACGGTCGACCACAGCGCGAATACGGCCAAGCCGATCAACAAGAGGCCGAAGACCTCGAAGCCGCCGAAGATATCCATAGGGTTCTCCTGTTGAGCACCTGAATGACAGGTGAATTGGGAATAAATTCAGGAAAAACTAGAGCGCGAATTCAAGAAAATACGGTAAATGAATTGAATTATTGCGTTTCATTTTCGAATTCCAAATAATGGAGATACATCAATGGCTAAAACATTAACGCCGCGCTGGCAGGGCTAGCGGGCTTGGCTCGGCGGACCGGATTTCTAGACGCCCAGCTCTACAACTATTCCAAGATGACGCCTAAAACTCACCAAAGCGAACACCTATGTTAGTCTCATGATCATCGCCGAAGATGCCAAATCGATGGCTGCGGTAGGAGTGTCGCTGATGCGTGCATGGAGACTTTCGGCTGTCGTAGCGGGGCTGGCGCCGCTGCTGCTGCTCGCTCGGGGCGCGGATGCCGACGCCGTTCGAAGAGTTACCGCTGACAGCTCCGAGGGCCGGACCATTGTCGAAGCAGCCCTGCCGCCTGTCGTTCGCGATCTTGGCCGCCGCGTGACGCTCGATGTCGAAAACCTCAATCTTTCGGGTGATTGGGCGTTTGTGCGCGGACGGGCCAAGCCAATCCCCGGCGAGGCGGCCGACGACAGCCGGAACATCTACCGCGACCGCTGGAAGGAAGGTCCGTTCAGCAACGAGGCGGCAGTGCTGTTGGTAAAAAACGGCGGCGGCTGGAAAGTCGTGACGTACTCGTTCGGATTCACGACGCCGGTCTGGCAGGACTGGGATGAGGAATTCGGCGCGCCCGCCACTCTTTGGCCGAAGTGAAGACGGAACAGCTAAAGCGAGACTGATCAGATCCAGCCCATCAGTTCGCGGCGCACGACAGCTTCGATCACATCAATCCCTTCGTCGCTGTCGTTCAGCGCCGGCAGGTAGGCGAACTTTTCTCCACCATTGCCTTCGAAGATGTGGCGGTTCTCGCCGTCGAGTTCCTCAAGCGTTTCCAGGCAGTCGGCCGAGAAACCCGGAGCGACGAGGGCAATGCGCTTGACGCCGTCCTTAGCCAGCTTCTCAACCGTCATGTCGGTATATGGCTGCAGCCACGGATCGCTGCCAAAGCGCGACTGGAACGTCGTCAGCCAACGCTCTTTTGGCCAGCCGAGTTCCTCGCGCAGCAGTCGTGACGTCTTCTGGCAATGGCAGTGATAGGGATCGCCCCGCTCGAAATACTTCTGCGGCATGCCATGAAAGGTCGCGACAATCTTCTCGGGTTCGAAATCGAGCTTGGCGAGACTGGCGCGCATCGAAACAGCCAGCCGGTCGATGTAAACGGGATCATCATGGTAGGCGGGGGCAGCACGCACGAACGGCTGCCAGCGCATTTTCATCAACGCGCGGAATGCTTGATCGCAGGCGGTCGCCGTGGTCGCGGCAGCATACTGCGGATAGAGCGGCACCAGAAGAATCCGGTCGCAGCCACGGACGCGCAGTTCTTGGATTCGACTTTCGGTCGATGGGTTGGCGTAGCGCATGGCCCAGTCGACGATGACGCGCGGATGATCCTTGAGCCGCTGTGCAAGGCCCTCGGCTTGACTGCGGGTGATGGTCTTGAGCGGGCCTTCGTCTTTCTCGGTGTTCCAGATGGTCGCGTAATCGCGACCCTTGCGGCTCGGCCGCACGGTCAGAATGATGAGATTGAGGATCGGCCACCACTTCCACTTCGGCTCTTCGATGACGCGTTCGTCCGACAAGAACTCCTTCAGATAGCGCCGCATGGGCGCATAAGTCGTACCGTCTGGAGTGCCGAGATTGAGCAGAAGCACGCCGATGCGGCCCGTCTCCACCGCCGGGTGCTCCGCCGGCCACGCGCTGCGATCAAACAAAAAGTCCAGCTTATTCAGCATTATGGGTCCGGGCGGCGCGTTTCATTGAATTGGAACGCGATCGCTAGCCTAGCGGATCATGGCCCGCAACGCGACACGGCAACAGCCCGACCAGTCGTCAATGGTGCGTCAGCGGCGTTTCTGGACCGCTGGCACTTTCGCGCGCGACATGCGATTTCGGCGGATCGGCCTTTTTGGTTGTCAGGGTGGCTGCCCGCCAAAGGTCGATCATTCTTTGTTGGAAGCGGGCCGGCTTTTCTGCAAACAGCCGCCGCGCAATAGGTGCGGCTGCGGTGCGCAAGTCTGTCTGCCGCGCGCCGATGGCGGCATGCAGTTCTGCCACCTGACCGGCTGTCAGGCCGTCGTCCGCGTGGTCGCCAACAAATTGGGCGAGCACCGTCAAATCGTGATGGTCGCCGAGCATTTGTGCCAGCCGCCGCGCCTCGGCGACCATGGCGTCGAAATACTCCGGCCACAGCAGCGAGATTAGCTGCAGATGGCGCTGATGATGTTGAACAGCCTTGCGCAAGTCGTGGGTCGACTCGCAACTCGCCGTGCGGCCGAAGTGACCGAGTGCCGTCCGCCCATCCCGATAACTCGCCGCCACGCCTTGAGTCAGGGTTGCGATCGACACTTTTCGAATTGTGACGCGGCGCATTGCATCGCCAGCTTCCTCCAGCGCGGCCATAACTTCGGCGACGATTTCGCTGGCCTCGATGGCAACGCCGTCCGCTAGTGGCTGCCCAACCGTCAACTGCCGCAGCGCTGCGAACGCGCTTTCGTTGTGATTCTCTGTCATCGCTTCAAGGTGGGTCGCAGTCGTCAACATTACGTGGCGATCGCGCAGCGAGGACAACTGGCGAGCGATATCGCGATACCGGCGATGTTCGCGTTTCATATCTTTTGGCGACAGAGAAGCCTGCATGAACCGCAAGAGCGAGCGCAGGCGCTTCAGGCATTTGCGCGTTTCGTGGATATCGCTGACGGGGTCATTGGCGGCGGATAGAGTTCGTCGCGCCTTATCGATTTGATCGAGCGCGAGCCGCCGCAGATCTTTTTTCTTCGGGGCCTGAGCCTTCAATCGATACGGCATCGAACGCTACTCAATGCGAACGTGGCGCCTGCTCTGTTCGTCCGGCCTACCCGCTGTCCCGTCGCAGCACAGACATCGGCAACGCCGGAGCGTAAAGCAAGTGTCATATTTCTGTAATTGATCTGTCACAAAGCGCCAGCCACGGCCGGTCATGGCACGAGCATGGCCCGCGCGGCGCAGCCGCCGTAAGGCTCGGAGGCCGCCGAATAATACACCGACCGGCCAGGGTCTCCGGCCGTCTCGACAGCAAGACCAAGTTGGCCGCATGGCGCAGAGGCGGCTGATTTATTGGCAAATAACCCGCCCAGGATCACCTTGCCGGCAGTGGCGGCGTGCGCGC
>JANORU010000260.1:0-1988 GCA_031415475.1 Hyphomicrobium sp. | reverse complement strand
TATTGGAAATATAGCCACGCAGCGCGTCGTAGTTTTCGCCGATGGTCTGGAAGGACAGATACTTGTGCCAGCCCATGCCGAATACCAGCGCCATGGCAGCGGCCAGGATGACAAGGGGCAGCCAGCGCTTCCAGCCGGGTGGCGGTTGTGCGCCGCTGTCGCTGGGTTCTGAATTTTGCATGGTCGTTCCCCGGTTCAGATCGGCTTAACGGCGGCTCGTGTCGTTCAACGACCAATCATAACCATGATCGCCGATCTCGGTGATACCTTTGAGCTTTGATTTCAAGTCTTCCCGTGCATAGCGCCCGAGGTGGGCGATGACGCCGGCATCGTCACCGCCGAAGTCGCTCTGGAACCAGGAATATATCGACGAAACGATGAGCGCGCCGTCGTCAATGCGGGCGCCGCGCGGGCTGTTGACGTAATCCGCCGCCGCCGCATCGAGTTGGGCATCGAGGGTCGCGCCACCAAAGGCGTCGCGGCCGAGGTTCGGGCAGCCGACGGAGGCGCAGTTGACCGCATAGTGCACGCGCGGGTCCTTCATGATCGGACGCAGGATCCCGTGCTCGATATCGTCGAGGCTCAAGTCTTCGCCTTTGACTTTGAGCACCTTGGCTTTCCATGGGCCGCCGGTGACCGCCGCCAGCAGTCCGCCGCCGAGCGAAATATCCTTGATCGATTTCACCGGGTAGGCGTCGAGCACAATGTCGATGGTCTTGGCGTTATAGAGGTTCGCCCAGAACGCGAACTGCTCGCGGCGGTCGAGTTTGGCGACATCGGCCACTTGCAGTTTGGCGATGTAGTCCTTGAGCGCGGCGTGGCCCTTGGCTTTGAAGCCGGCGTAGTCGACGCGATTGAGACCGTCGTCGCCAGCAACGACGTATGCCTTGAGGAGACTGTCCCACGCCGCATGATCGACCACCTCGGTCGAGCCTTTGGCAAAACCCGAAAAGCTGTCGGCTGGTGCGGCTTGGGCGGAAAAATTGAAGAGTGTCAAAACGGTGAGCGCGAACAGTTGCGCGAGGCCTGCGCGCACCGGCAGGCGCCGGGCCCGCAATCGCCTGCGATCGTCGCTCTGCACCGTGCGATCCATCTTTTTCACTCCAATGAAGGTGTTAAACACGGTACGCCTTGTCCAGGCTCCAGTTTCGCGTCCACGCACCGCTGAGATCACAATTCAATTGACTTGATCCAGCAACACGAACCCTCGTGCCTGGGTTGACGCACCCGGCCCGGCCCAGTTTGACTTTGAAATCGGGCACACATATAAACCCGGCAATTCCAGGCGATCTGCCGCACAACCGCAAAAACCGGAGTTTCTCCGCCCGGTCGTGCGAAGTCGTTGGAAAAACAGCTTTTTTGCGCCGGGACTGCGTCGTAAAGCGTAGCCAGCGAGACGGAGTTTACCGTGAAGCGGACTTATCAACCGAGCAAGCTGGTGCGCAAGCGCCGCCATGGATTTCGCAAGCGCA
The DNA here is from genome assembly GCA_031415475.1 of Hyphomicrobium sp. Lineage (GTDB taxonomy): Bacteria > Pseudomonadota > Alphaproteobacteria > Rhizobiales > Hyphomicrobiaceae > JAGVSR01. The sequence continues at coordinate 516 of JANORU010000260.1, read as the reverse complement.
TGCAGACCGTGGGCGGCGTCAGGGTGATCGCCCGCCGTCGTTCGAAGGGCCGTAAGCGCCTGTCGGCCTAGTGAATTCTGGCGGCCGGCTGGACAGGCTTTGAAGCCCTTGGGCCGGTTCCATGAAACTCGAGACTCTCAAGAAGCGAGCGGAATTCTTGCGCGTGCGGGGTGGGGCCCGGCACGCCTGCTCGTCGTTTGTGCTGGAAATGAAGCCCCAAGAAGATGTCGTGCGAGCCCAGTCCGGCCCTCGCTTTGGATTTACGGTCACCAAGGCCCTCGGTAACGCTGTCCGCCGTAATCGCATTCGCCGCCGCCTCAAGGCCGCCGTAACGGCGGTGGCGGCAACTCACGCCAAACCTGCCTCGGACTATGTGGTGATCGCCAGAGACGGCGCTTTTGCCCGCCCATTCGAGGGCTTACGTCAGGATTTTGAACGCGCCATCGCACGGGTCCACGACCCGAACCAGCCATCACGCAATCAAGGCCACAAGAAAGGCTCGCCATAAGCCGGGAA
>JANORU010000259.1:0-2257 GCA_031415475.1 Hyphomicrobium sp. | reverse complement strand
CGTACATGCCGTACTGTGGACGCTGACCGGAGCGCTTGCTGGTTTGATCTGGCAGCGGATGGCCGCGCGCACGGACACGGCTGCGGTTTGAAGCCGTTCGAAAAGGAGTGTTTGCGTTGAGCCCGCGCGCCAAGGTCTGGGTCTGCATCAGTGGCCGGCGAAAGCTCGGCGAGGGCGAAGGCAATTTCGATTTGCCGGGACCTGCGCTTGCCGACCGGGTTGAGGCCTTGCTGGCCGATGATGACGCTATTGAGGTTAGCCGTGTCGAGTGCCTCGCGGTCTGCAAGCGGCCGTGCACCGTCGCGCTGACTGCCGACAACAAATGGACCTACGTGATCGGCGATCTCGACAATGCCGTTCACGCCGAGGACGTGGTGGCCGCGGCCCGCGCCTTCGCGGCAACCGACACCGGCATTGTGCCGTGGAAGGAGCGCCCGCAAACGTTCCGCAAAGGCGTGATCTCGCGTGTGCCGCCGCTCGCATTTATCCAACCCAAGCCAGAAGCGGAGGCCGCCGAATGAGCGCGCGCAAGGTTCCCGTCACCATCGTTACCGGGTTTCTGGGTGCCGGCAAAACCACATTGGTGCGCCACGTGATCGAGAACGCGGACGGCCGCCGCCTCGCCCTGATCGTCAACGAGTTCGGCGATGTCGGCGTCGATGGCGCGATTTTGAAATCGTGCGGCATCGAAAGCTGCCCGGAAGAGAACATCGTCGAGCTGACCAATGGCTGCCTGTGCTGCACAGTCGCTGATGAATTCATCCCGACGCTCGAAGCGCTGTTGTCGCGCTCGCCGCAACCCGAACACATCATCATCGAAACATCCGGACTTGCCTTGCCCAAGCCGCTGGTCAAGGCGTTCGAATGGCCGGAAATCCGCTCGCGCGTGACGGTCGATGGCGTCGTCACGGTCGTCGACAGCGCCGCCGTGCTCGCTGGCCGCTTTGCCGATGACCCCGAGAAGGTTGCCGCTCAGCGTGCCGCCGATCCGTCGGTCGATCACGACAATCCACTGGAAGAAGTCTACGAGGATCAGCTGCTGTGCGCCGATCTCGTGGTGCTGAACAAGACCGATCTCATCGATGCGGCGGGCATTGAGACAGTGACCGGTGAGATTCGCGCCGCTGTGCCGCGCGCCATCAAAGTGGTGGCGACGCGTGACGGCAAGGTGCCGGCCAGCGTGCTGCTCGGACTGTCGGCGGCCGCCGAGGACGATCTTGCGGCCAGGCCATCGCATCACGATACGGAAGAGGGCCACGATCACGACGATTTCGAAAGCTTCATCGTCGAAGTTGGAGTGCTCACCACCGCCGATGATCTCGTCCAGCGCGTCAAACAGGCGGCGGCGGCGCACGACATTCTGCGCGTCAAAGGCTTCGCGGCGGTCGATGGCAAGCCGATGCGGCTGCTTTTGCAGGGGGTCGGCGAGCGTGTCGACACGCGCTATGAGCGCGCCTGGAAGACCGGCGAGCCGCGCATCGGCCGCATGGTCGTGATTGGCCAGAAGGGCCTGGATAGAGCAGCCATCTCAAAGGCGCTGGGCGGAACCACCTGATGCATCTCGTCGTTCGCGAGGCACGCGATCTCTCCGAGGCGGCCGCGCCCGAGGATCTCGGTCTCGCGCCGGCTGACGTGCTGTTTCTGTCGTTTTCCGATAGCGATCTGGCGACGGTCGCCGCCGTGGTTGAGCGCTGGCCAGGAGAGGCGCGGCCGTCGGTACGGATCGCCAATCTGTGCCGCCTCCAGCATCCGATGTCGAACGATCTGCTGATCGAGTCTACATTGAATGGCACGCGCGCCGTGCTGGTGCGGCTGCTCGGCGGCCTTGATTATTGGCGCTATGGCGGCGAGCAACTGAGCCGCGCCTGCCGCGCGCACGGCATTCCACTGGCCATTGTGCCGGGGGACGCGCGGCCTGATCTTCGATTGGCGGCGCTGTCGACTGTGCCGTCTGCAGATCTCGAAGCCATCGAGGCGCTACTCGATGGCGGCGGGATAGAGAATACGCGCGCGGCGCTCGATGGCCTGTTGGCCCGTGCCCGGGGTGATGCGGTTGCGTGGCCGCCGCCGGCCGATGTGCCGGAGTTCGGCGTCTATCGCGAGTCGAAGGCTGACACGACGGTGCTCGGCTCGGCGGCCATTGTTTTCTATCGCTCGCATCTGCTGGCCGGTGACGTCGCGCCGATCGATGCACTCGCCGATGAGCTGGAAGCACAGGGCTTAGGTGTCTCGGCGCTGTTCGTGCCGTCGCTGAAAG
>JANORU010000258.1:0-2168 GCA_031415475.1 Hyphomicrobium sp. | reverse complement strand
CCCGTTCCGCCCTTATAGAGAACCGGGTATGCGCCTTCGAGCCGCTTGGCGATGTAGTTGGCGTTGAGGATCGCAATGCGCGTTGCCTGGGTCAGCCCGCGCCCGCCCATCAGCAGACAGTAGCTCCACGAAATCGGCAGGATGGACGCAGAGCCATAGGGCGCTGCAGAAACGGTGAACTCGCGGCCATCCGTTTCGGGATGTCCAGGCAAAAACGGAATGAGATGCGCCTTCACGCCAATCGGCCCCATGCCTGGGCCGCCGCCGCCGTGTGGAATGCAGAATGTCTTGTGAAGATTGAGATGGCTGACTTCGGCGCCGATATCGCCGGGTCTCGCGAGGCCCACGAGCGCATTGAGATTGGCGCCGTCGAGATAGACCTGACCGCCGTGCTTGTGCGTGATGTCGCAAATCTCGACCACGGTCTCTTCAAACACGCCGTGAGTCGACGGATACGTGATCATGCAGGCCGCGAGCCGCTCGGCGATCCTTTCAGCTTTGGCGCGGAAATCAGCGATGTCGATGTTGCCGTTTGCATCGGTTCCAACAACGACGACAGTCATGCCGCACATCTGCGCCGACGCCGGATTGGTGCCATGTGCCGACGATGGAATGAGGCAAACGTCTCGCTTATTATCGCCGCGGCTGCGGTGATAACCGCGAATCGCGAGCAGGCCCGCGTACTCGCCCTGTGCGCCGGAGTTCGACTGCATGGAAATGGCATCATACCCGGTGATGTCGCACAACTTCTTCGACAGATCGTCGATCAGCTCCTTGTAACCGAGCGCCTGATCGGCCGGCACGAACGGATGCATCTCGGCAAATTCCGGCCACGAGATGGGCAGCATTTCGGCGGTCGCGTTCAATTTCATGGTGCACGAGCCGAGCGGGATCATGGAGCGGTCCAGCGCGAGATCACGGTCGGCGAGACGTCGCATGTAGCGCGTCATCTCGCTTTCGGCGCGGTTCATATGAAAAATCGGATGCGTCAGGTAATCCGACGTGCGGATCAGGTGTTGCGGCAGTCGCGAGGCAGGGAATGCATCCTGATAGGTCAAGTCGAACCCACCGAAGGCGCGCCAGACCGATTCAAGCGTGTCCGGCCGCGTTCGCTCATCGACCGTGATGCCGATGCGGTTATTGCCGGCCTTGCGCAGATTGATGCCATTGTCGACGGCGTTCTTCATGATCAGACCCTGATAGGGTCCGACCTCCACGGTGATGGTGTCGAAATACGCCGTGGGGCTGATCTTGAACCCCAGTGACGCGAGCCCTTCATCCAACCGAACCGCGTCACGGTGAACGCGTTCGGCGATCGCTTTCAACCCGCGCGGCCCGTGGAAGACCGCATACATCGAAGCTATGACTGCGAGGAGGACTTGGGAGGTGCAGATATTGGACGTGGCTTTCTCACGGCGGATATGCTGCTCGCGCGTTTGCAATGCGAGGCGATAGGCGCGGTTGCCTTTGGCGTCCACCGACACGCCGACGAGACGGCCGGGCATCGTGCGCTTGTGTGCATCCCGCGTCGCCATATAGGCGGCGTGGGGTCCGCCGTAGCCCATCGGCACACCGTAGCGCTGCATGGACCCGACGGCGATGTCGGCACCCATCTCGCCCGGCGGCTTCAACAGTGTCAGTGCCAGCGGATCGGCGGCAATGACGGCAATCGCGCCGGCGGCATGAAGCTTCGCGATTGGTTCTGTAAAGTCGTGGCAGTCGCCGTTGACGCCCGGATACTGGAACAGGGCGCCGAAAACCCGAGACGGATCGAGATCGGCAAACGGGTCGCCGACAACGACGCTCCAGCCGAGCGGCTCGGCGCGCGTTTTCACGACTGCAATTGTTTGCGGCAGGCAGTCACGATCAACAAAGAATATTTTGGTCTTCGAGGCCGCGACGCGGTGCGCCATGGCCATCGCCTCGGCCCCGGCGGTGGCTTCGTCGAGCAGTGAAGCGTTGGCGACGTCGAGACCCGTGAGATCGCAGACGAGGGTTTGGAAATTCAACAGTGCTTCGAGACGGCCTTGGCTGATTTCCGGCTGATAGGGCGAATAGGCCGTATACCAAGCCGGGTTCTCGAAGATGTTGCGCTGGATCGCGGGCGGCATGGTCGTGCCGTGGTAGCCCTGACCGATCAGAGAGGTCAGCACGCGGTTCTTGTTGGC
>JANORU010000257.1:0-5708 GCA_031415475.1 Hyphomicrobium sp. | reverse complement strand
GGATCGCGGCCGCATCTTCGATCTTCTGGACGCGCTGCTCGCCGGCACGCCGGCCGCCGCGCTCGAACAATTCGCCGGTCTTCATCGCGATGGCGCCGAGCCGCAGCAGGTGCTGTCTGATCTCGCCGAGACCGTGCATCTTGTCACGCGCTTCAAGGCCATTGGCGGGCAAGCCGGCAGTGAAGGCTTGTCGGGCGAAGAAATCCGCCGCGCCGATCACCTTGGCAAGCGCCTCTCGGTCGCGATTCTGACCCGCGCCTGGCAGATGCTGATCAAGGGGCTTGAGGAAATCAACAAGGCGCCGGATCCGGTAGCGGCTGTCGACATGGTGCTGATTCGGATTGCCTACACCGCCGATCTGCCGCCGCCCGATGAGATCATTCGCGCGCTTGGTGGAGAAAACATTGCCGTCCGCCGTGGTGCGCCGCTTCCTGCCGCCGAGCGCGACCGCGGCGCGACCATTAATGCCGCACCTGACGATGCGACGATGCTCGCCGCCGATGACGAACAGGACATGTTCGGTCCACCCGCTGATGTGATCCCGGACGCGTTCGATCCTGATCCTCAAACAGACGCCGGTCTTGATGCTGCAATCGACGGTCCGATTGAAGGCCCAATCGAAGGTTTGGGCGATGAGGACGATCAACCTGTTGCAGCTGGCAACATACCGCCACTTCGCCCGCTGCAATCCTATGCCGATGTGGTGGCTCTCACCGGAGACAGGCGCGATGCCAAGCTCAAGTACCATCTGGAGGAACACGTCAGCCTTGTCGCGTTTGATGGCGCGGTCGGTTCGATCGATCTGTTCCTGCTGCCGGGCGCGCCGCCGGAAATTGCCAATGAGCTGCGCGAGAAACTCAACAAGTGGACGGGGCGGCGCTGGGTCATCGTTCTGTCGAAAGCCAAAGGCAAGCCGCCGATCGGCGAAGTTCGCCGGGCGCGTGACGCGGCCGAGTTGGCCGAGGTGGCGCGCGATCCTGCAATTGCCGCAGTACTCGACGCGTTCCCCGGCGCCAAGATTGCAGCTGTTTCGCCGCGCGATGACGAGACGGACGAGAAAACGGGAACTGGATGAGGGTGTGGCGTTTAGGGTGTCGTTCGCGACCTGATCGCTACACCCTACGCGCTAAGCCCTACACTCTTCCAAGAAGGACAGCCATGAAAGACGTAATGGGAATGATGAAGCAGCTCGGTCAGATGCAGGCCAAGATGCAGCAGATGCAGGAGGAACTAGCGTCAGCCGAAGTGTCGGGTCAGTCGGGCGGTGGGCTCATCAAAGTGACCATGACCGGCAAGGGCGATGTCACCAGGATTTCCATCGATGACAGTCTGATGAAATCCGGCGAGGGCGAAATTCTCGAGGATTTGATCCTTGCCGCGTGCCAGGATGCCAAGTCTAAGGTTGAGGCGGCGGTGCAGTCGAAAATGTCCGAAGTCACGGGCGGGATGGCCCTGCCGCCAGGCTTGAAACTGTTCTGATAGAGTAGCAATTCCTCGATGGCAGACGAGAGCACCGTCACACGATCACAAGCTGAGGCGGGATCAACGGCCTATGTATTGGCGGGAGTGGGCCTCGTCGCTGCACTTGCGGCGGCTCTGTGGTTCATGGGCCGCGCGCCGATCTGTACGTGCGGCACCATCAAGTTCTGGCATGGTGTCGTCCAAAGCTCCGAGAATTCTCAGCATCTCTCGGACTGGTACACCCCCAGCCATATCATCCACGGATTCCTATTCTATGCCGCACTGACATGGCTGATGCCGCGCCCCTCATTTGGCACCAAGCTGCTGCTCGCAATCGGCATCGAAGGGGCGTGGGAGCTGTTCGAAAACACCGACTACACCATCAACCGCTACCGCACGGCGACCATTGCGCTCGACTACTTTGGCGACTCGATCGTCAATTCGGTGGCCGACACGCTCGCTATGGTGTTTGGCTTCTGGCTTGCCTCGCGCTTGCCGATTACCGCCACGATTGCGCTCGCGGTTGGCTTTGAACTGTTCACTGGATATGTCATTCGCGACAACCTGACGCTCAACGTCCTGATGCTTCTCTATCCGCTAGATGCGATCAAGGCCTGGCAATCGGCCGTATAATCATTTGCAGTGCCGAGGCTCGAGCCGCCGCACTCCGCACACCGGCAACCGAGAAGCGTCCGCCCTATGTCGAAAAAAGTTGCCGGCCCCGAGATCGAACGTCTGATCCAGCTTCTCGCCCGCCTGCCGGGCCTGGGTCCGCGTTCGGCTCGCAAGGCAGCGCTCGCTTTGCTGAAGCGGCGGGAAGATCTGATGCTGCCGTTGAGCGCCGCTCTGGCAACAGCGGTCGAGAAGATCATCGTTTGTCCAAAATGCGGCAATGTCGATACCGTGTCGCCCTGCACACTTTGTCAGGATCAGCGCCGCGATGGCGCGATGATCGTGGTGGTGGAAGAGGTCGGCGATCTCTGGGCGCTTGAACGGGCCAATGCCGTCAATGCGCGCTACCATGTGCTTGGCGGACATCTGTCGCCGCTCGACGGCATCGGTCCGGATAAGCTCAATATCGCTAGTCTCATCGAGCGTGTGAAAGCGGGCGAAGCCAATGAAGTTTTGCTGGCGCTCAATGCGACGGTCGAAGGCCAATCGACAGCGCATTACCTGACTGAGCAGTTGTCCGGCACGGGTGTCGCTATTTCGCGGCTTGCCCAGGGTGTGCCGATGGGCGGCGAATTGGATTATCTCGACGATGGGACGTTAGCTGCGGCGATCAAATCGCGGCGGCGCCTCTGATGAGCACACCAAGTCCAGTTCCGGATGACGTGGCCGAGGCCGCGAAATCACCGGTGTTCGTGTCCGGCTCCCTGCTGCGCCACATCCTGGTCATGACCGGCACGGGCGCTATCGGCCTCGTTGCCATCTTCATCGGCGACTTCGCCAATATGTTGTTCCTGTCGTGGCTCGGCGATGAAGCCGTCATTGCCGCCATTGGCTACGCGAGTTCGATCCTGTTTTTCACGACGTCCATCGGTATCGGATTGTCGATTGCCGCGACCGCATTGGTGTCACCGGCAATCGGAGCCGGCAACCGGGCACTCGCCCGGCGATATTCGATGAGCGCACTCATTCTGACGTTTGTGGTCTCCGCCGTGCTGACGCTCGGCGTCTGGCTTGCCGTGCCGAAACTGCTGTCGGTGCTCGGCGCCACAGGGCGAGCTCATGAACTCGCCGAGCGCTATCTGCTTATCCTGGTGCCCTTCCTGCCGCCGCTCGCCTTGGCCATGACAACGACGGCCATACTCCGGTCGGTCGGCGACGCGCGCCGCGCCATGAACGTGACGCTGACAGGAGCCATCGCCAATATCGTCCTCGATCCGATCTTTATTTTCTGGATGGGTCTTGGCATCGATGGAGCAGCCTATGCCTCGGCGATTGCTCGAGTGTTGATGATTGCTTATGGGCTTTTTGCTTCCATTCGCGTCCACGACATGGTCGCGGCGCCGGACCTTGGTGAAACCATGCGCGACGCTCCGGCACTGGCGGCGATAGCGATACCAGCCGTGATGACCAACATCGCGACGCCGGTCTCGAATGCCTACGTGACGGCCGCTATTGCCCCGTATGGCGACAGTGCGGTTGCGGCTTGGGCCATTATCGGCCGCATCACGCCGGTTGCATTCGGCGCCATCTACGCCTTGTCGGGCTCAATCGGTCCGATCATCGGCCAGAATTATGGTGCCGGCCGGATCGACCGGATGCGGGAGAGTTTTACGCTGGCGTTGTGGGTGACGGCCGGGTTCGCCGCCGTGGCGTGGCTCGCCATGGCCGTTCTCGCAAACCCAATCGTTGCCATGTTTCATGTCACCGGCGAGGCAGCGGATCTGATCGTATTCTTCTGCCGCTGGCTGGCACCTCTGTTCTTTTTCCTCGGCATTCTGTTCGTTGCCAATGCCACCTTCAACACCCTGGGCCGGGCGCAAACCTCGACATTGCTGAATTGGGGCCGGGCCACGTTGGGAACAATTCCGTTCGTCGATGCCGGCGGCTGGGTGGCGGCGTCGGCCGGCGTGCTGGCCGGCAATATGCTGGGCGGAATTTTGTTCGGTGTGCTGGCGGTTTGGCTTTGTTACCGGCTCATGGACCAGTTTGGCAGCGCGGGGCGGCCGGTCCTATAGCACTGGCGGATCGGCGATTTCCCAACTAACCTGTGCATTCGATTGAAAATTCAACATGTTGTCGCATCGCACAAATCAAGTTTCGCGGTAAGTAAGTTTCGAAATCGAACACCAAGCGGTGTTGGTATGGCCCCATTGACAGCCTAGTGCTTGTCGGCGGGCAGCACTTCGACCAGGCAACGTTTCGGCAATCCTTACGGGTGGGCATCGTGGCGGGCATTGAAGCGGAAGGGAAACCACTGACCGGCTTGCGTCAGAAATTGCTCGACCTGCCGCGCTTTCAAAAAAGAGTTGTTCTCGTCTTAACCGATTTTGTGCTCATCGCACTGGCGCTCTGGCTCGTTGTGTCTGTGCGGCTCGGCGAATTTTATTTTCCGGCGAAGCCGCAACTGATGGCGCTGTTTCTTGCGGCCCCTGTCATCGGCGTCGCGACGTTCGCCTGGTCGGGCCTCTACCGGATGGTGACCCGCTTTTTCGGCCCCCGTGGTACGACGCAGATTTTTCTGACGAGCGGTCTTGCCGTCTTGATCTGGGCAACGCTTTTGTTCCTCGCTGGTCAGCCCGGCATTCCGCGCTCCACCGTGCTGCCGTTCGCCTTACTATCCGGAGCTTTCATCGCTGGTTCGCGCTATCTGGCCGGCGTCCTCCTCAAGACGCAGGGCTCGCGGATTTCGCCGGCAGAGCTCGGAACCAATCGAAAGCGTGTTGCTATTTTCGGCGCGGGCGTTATGGGCGTCAATCTCATGCAGGATGTCCGCCGGGCCGGCAATCGTGAGGTGGTTGCCTTCGTCGATCCGTCGCCGACGATCCGCGGCCAGTATATTAGCGGCGTTAAAGTCTATTCCCCGGACCGGATGGGTAAGCTGGTCGAAAGCCACGGGGTCAAAGAAGTGCTGCTGGCCCTGCCGCATGCGCTCCGCCGCGAGCGGCGCACCATTCTTCGTGAACTCGAACGCTATCCGATCGAAGTGAAAGTGCTGCCGGATTTCGAAGACATTACGTCCGGGCATGTCGGCGTCAATGATTTGCGGCCTGTCGAAGTCGGTGATCTCCTCGGCCGCGATCCAGTACAGCCGCGGGCCGACCTTTTGGCGCGTAGTATCAGGGGCAAATCAATCCTGATCACCGGCGCCGGCGGGTCAATTGGTGCGGAACTTGTGCGTCAGATTCTGCGGCAAGGACCAAGCTGCATCGTGCTTCTCGATGTCTCCGAGGTGGCCCTCTATCAAATCGAGATGGAAATAAACGAGGCGATCGCCGTCTGGCCAACCGAACAGGCGCGGCCGCGCGTGCTGGGAGTTCTGGGATCCGTGCTGGACGCCGCGCTCATCACCGAGACGATCCAGCGCCATGCGATCAAGACCATCTATCACGCGGCTGCCTACAAGCACGTGCCGATCGTCGAACACAACGTTATTGCCGGCCTGCAGAACAACACGTTTGGCGTCGGCGTTATTGCCGAATGTGCCCGCCGGCTTGGCGTCGAGCAGGTCATCCTGATCTCGACCGATAAAGCTGTGCGGCCGACAAATGTGATGGGTGCCACCAAGCGTCTGGCGG
>JANORU010000256.1:0-2935 GCA_031415475.1 Hyphomicrobium sp. | reverse complement strand
GATGTAGGTGTTGCGCACCATGAACTCTTTGAGAATGTCGTTCTGGATGGTGCCCGACAGTTTGGCCGCTGGAACGCCCTGTTCTTCTGCCGCGACGATAAACAGCGCAAGAATGGGCAAAACCGCGCCGTTCATGGTCATGGAAACGGACATCTGATCGAGCGGAATCTGATCAAACAGAGTGCGCATATCCAAAATGCTGTCGATGGCAACGCCCGCCATACCCACATCGCCCGCCACACGCGGATGATCAGAATCATAGCCCCGGTGCGTCGCCAGATCGAAGGCGACGGAAAGGCCCTTTTGTCCCGCCGCGAGATTGCGCCGGTAGAAGGCGTTGGAATCCTCCGCCGTGGAGAAGCCGGCATATTGCCGGATGGTCCAGGGCTGGTTGACGTACATCGCGGGATACGGCCCGCGCACGAAGGGGGCTATGCCGGGCCAGGTGTCTAGGAAGTCGAGGCCCTCGGTGTCGGCGCCGGTGTAGACCGGCTTCAAGGGAATGCCCTCGGGCGTCATCCAGGTGTCGCCGGCCGCGGCCTTGGCCGCGCTAGCGGAAACTGGGGCATCGAGGGCGACAGTCGCGAAATTCGGAATCCGGGACATTTCTGAACTACCTTAGGTCGTTCGTCGTCAAAACTTGTAGCATGGTCGAGCGGATGACTGCGATTTTAGAGCCGCTGCTGCAGCGCCGCCAGCGTCGCGACGGCGTCTGCACCTGCGAATAAAAACTGATCAACACCGGCGGCTTTGAGGGCGGCGTCCTTGTCACCCGGCCGGCCGGCCATCAACACGAGCTTTGCGCCGGCAGCTTTCAGGGCTTTGGCGGTCGCCTCGGCGTGCTCGGCATTGAGCGCGTCCGACGAGCAGATGCAGGCGGCGCTCAATCCCGAGGCCCTAAACGCGGTGGCGGCTTCGATCGCGCTCGCATACCCGTCGCTCATGGTGGCGGCGATGCCACCGGCCGCGAGGTAGTTCTTGATCCAGGTCGAGCGGATGTTGTGATCAATGACGGCGCCGATGCTCGCCAGAAAAACTTCATAATGTTGGCCGGTCGCCGCTTCATGCACATCAGCCGCATCGCGCAGCGCTTCGAACGGTTCACCGAGGCGCGCCAGCGTCAGCGATGGCGCCGTGACTGGCCGGGCATCGGGCTTCGATGTCTGCGCCGGGAATGGTTCCGCCGATACGCCATCATCGCCGAGAATTGGGAACGCCGAGACGCCGGTCAATTCACTGCGGCCCGTCGCGATCGCTTTGGCGCGGGCCGCCGCTGTCTCGGCAATCTTGTCCTGCACGAAGCCGGCGAGCAGCGCTTTGGCCATGCCACCCTTGCCTTCGATCTCCTGGAACAAGCCCCACGCGGCCTTGGCGAGATCGTCGGTCATCTTTTCGATGAACCACGAGCCGCCGGCCGGATCGGCGACGCGGCCGAGGTTGCTCTCCTCCTTGCAGACGATTTGGATGTTGCGGGCGACACGGCGGGCAAACGCATCCGGCTTGCCGAGCGCATACGTGAACGGCAGCACGGTAATGGCATCGGCGCCGCCGAGTGCGCCGCTGGCGCAGGCAATGGTGGTGCGCAGGATGTTGGTCCACGGATCGCGCTTGGCCATCATCCGCCAGGCGGTGACGGCGGTCAGCTGCACTTTGCCGGCCGCGTCGCCGGCACCGGCCGCGTCGGCCACCCGCCAGACGAGGCGGCGTGCAGCGCGCAGCTTGGCGATGGTCAGGAATTGATCGGCGACGGCGGCGAGTGCGACGGCGATTTTCGGGACCGCCTTGTCGGGTGTGATGCCGGCCGTTTCGCAGGCCCGCATATAGGCGACGAAGGTCGCGAGCATCACCGCCAGCTCTTGCGCTTCGCTCGCGCCGCCGCAATGGTAGGCATGGCCATCTGCGATCAACGCCGTGACATTCGGCATCGATTGCGTGCGAGCCGCAAGTTGGGCCGATCGTGTCAGCGCATCTTCGAGCGGTTCGGCGAGACTGCCACTCATGGCCAGCGCACCGAGCGGGTCGGCGCCATAGTGGCCGCGTCGCGTCTCATTGGCGATGCCGCGGCTCGCCCACAGCGCTTCAAGTTCGCTCGCCGCTTCCGGTGTGGCTTCGCCCGCGATCAGCGCGATCGGACAGATGTCGAGCATGACGCCGTCGAGTGCGGTATCGAGGGCGTTCTCGCCGAGGGCAAGGGCCGCGCCTGGGATGCCGATGTGCAACGCGATGGAGCTTGCGCCGCCAGCCAAGTCTTCGAGGATTGCTTCGTTGATGGCCTTGGCATCGTTGCCGGAATGAAATTGGCGGATGTCCCAGCCGCCGCGCTCCAACGCACCGGCACCACCGCGCACGAACGGCGCGTGTCCCGGCGCGGACCGGTCAGTTCCCGGCAACGCATCGGTCCGGGTGTAGAGAGGATCGATGCGAAGACCGTCGAGTGTCTTCGACACCATTTTCTTTTCGAACTCGGCGCCCTTGATCGCCTTGTCGACGAGTGCCAGCCATTTCGTCCGGTCGCCGGTATCAAATCCGGCGGCGAGCGGATCGAGGGCTTGCGCCGGTGTGGTCGTGGGCTTCGTCATGAGGGCGGTCCAGTCGGCAACGGAAAAAGACAGGCTTTTCTATAGGCAGTTGGGCGACGTGCTGCATCCCGAAAAGTGGCGGCCGTAGCTCGCCCTGTCGCCGCAGCATTGGGTTTTTCCAGCCGCTGACGGCAGAGCGCGTCCCCACAATTGTGTTATGCCCCGAGGACGGGAGTAAGCCATGCAACCAGGGTTTGCAAACCGGGGACCGCCATGTAAAGACGGCCCGATACAGGGATCGCGAGTCGATGATCGCGGTTCACGCCAGCTGGCTTTTCGCTGACCCTAACACGCGAGTGGATGTCATGACCTCGGTTCTCCAAGACGGCAAGATCTTCATCGGCAAGAGCGTCAAG
>JANORU010000255.1:0-7409 GCA_031415475.1 Hyphomicrobium sp. | reverse complement strand
CGATTGGCGCGATCTGACGCACAGTTATCGCGGCCTGGAAAAACTCGGCATCAAGGTCATCCACGACACGGCAACCGCCATCGACAGCGCCAAAAAAACCGTCAAGCTGAAGGCCGGCAAGGTGCTCGACTACGACCGGCTGGTCGTGGCGCCGGGCATCAGTCTCAAGTTCGATGCCATTCAAGACTACGATGTGAAGGCGGCCGAGATCATGCCGCATGCCTGGAAAGGCGGCGATCAGCTCATCACGCTGCGCAAAAAACTCGAACGCATGGATGACGGCGGCACGGTCGTCATAAGCGTACCGGCCTTGCCCTATCGCTGCCCGCCGGGACCCTATGAGCGCGCCTGCCTGATCGCCAACTATTTGAAGGCCAAGAAGCCGAAATCCAAACTTGTCGTCCTCGACGCCAAAATGACGTTCACCAAGCAAGCGGTGTTCCAGGAGGCCATCGACAAATATTACAAAGACATCGTCACGCTGCATCTGACCAACGACATCGACGACTACACGGTGACGCGCGTCGACCCGCGGACCGGCGAAGTGATGACCAAAGCCGGCCTCACCGTCAAAGCAGCGGTTGCCAACATCATCCCGCCGCAAACGGCCGGGACGATTGCCATCGAGTCGGGTCTCGCCGACGGCAACTGGTGCCCGGTCAAGCCGGAAAACTTTGCCTCGACCAAAGCCGAGAGCATCTATGTGCTCGGCGATTCCGCTGCCGCCGCCGACATGCCGAAGTCGGCATTTTCCGCCAACAGCCAGGGCAATGCGGTCGCCGCCGATATCATCAACGATCTCGACCGGAAGCCGCGCGAGCCCGGCCGTTATCGCAACACCTGCTGGTCGCTGGTCGCGCCCGATGATGGTGTGAAGATCGGCGGCGATTATGCGCCCGGCGAAATCGCCGGCGGAAAGCATGGGCTCCTTGTGTCGGGAGCGTTTGTCTCAAAGCCGGGCGAGGCGGCGGCTGAGCGCAAAGCTGTGTACGATGAGGCCTTCACCTGGTACCCGACGCTGATCGGCCAGATTTTCAACAAGGACGTCCGCGCCGGCGCTGGCTCGGAGGCCGGGTCGGGCAGCGGGTCGGGCGCCGGAAATGCCAAATAAGTTGCGTTTCCCGGCGTTTTTCCGGGTCCGTCCTTGGCACGCGGCTCTCGCGCATTTACCAAAGCCTGTATAACCTTTGGCAGAGTTACAAAAGCGGGCGCCAGCTGGCGTTAGTTTTTGATGCAAGTCGTGCTGCCGCGGGTCGCTCTCGCAGACCTTCGATCCAGCATTTAAAACGTATGATGTGGGGAGGCGTGACAGATGGCGATCCTCGGCTACTTGGTCCTTTGTCTCGTGGTGGCGGTTGGCCTCGGCATGATGCGGGCGTCCATCACCGCATGGGCGGGGTTCGCAGCGCTTGCTGTGCTCGGATACCAGACAGGCCTCTACGCTGGCGGATTTCATTTTCCGTCGTTCGGGATCTTCGGATTGCTGGCGTGGTTGCCGGTTATCGCGCTCGGCCTAATGGTTCTGCCGGATATCCGCCGCCGGTTGTTTGTCGCGCCGGCATTCCGGCTCGTCAAAAACATTCTGCCGAAGGTGTCCGACACTGAACAGCAAGCGCTTGATGGCGGCACTGTCGGTTTTGATGCCGAACTTTTTTCCGGTACGCCCGACTGGACCAAGCTGCGCGCCGTGCCGCCGGTGACGTTGACGCCCGAGGAACAGGCGTTCATCGACGGCCCGACCGAAGAGCTGTGCAAACTCATCAACGACTGGCAGGTGCGTCATTCAAATCGCGAAATTCCCGAAGACATCTGGGCGTTCGTGAAAAAGCACGGTTTCCTCGGCATGTTGATTTCGCGCGAGCACGGCGGTCTTGGGTTCTCGCCACAGGCGCAATCGCTGATCCTCGGCAAGATCGCCTCGCGGTCGCCCGACGTCGTCACCATTGTCATGGTTCCGAACTCGCTTGGACCGGGCGAACTGATCGAGAAATACGGCACCGACGCGCAGAAACATCACTATCTGCCGCGTCTCGCCAAGGGCCTGGAAGTTCCATGTTTCTCGCTGACCGGGCCGACATCTGGCTCGGATGCGGCGACCATGCGCGACATCGGTACGGTCGTGAAGGGCACACATGACGGCAAAGAAACGATCGGCGTCAAGCTGTCGTGGGACAAGCGCTACATCACGCTCGGCCCCAAGGCGACGCTCGTCGGCCTGGCGTTCCGGCTGTTTGATCCCGACAAGCTGCTCGGCAAGAGTGACGACCTCGGCATCACCGTCGCACTCATTCCGGCCAATCATCCGGGCGTCAATATCGGCCGCCGCCATTTGCCGTCGGGCGCGGCGTTCCCGAATGGTCCCAACTGGGGCACGGATGTGTTCATTCCCATGGATTGGATCATCGGCGGGCAAGACATGGTCGGGCAGGGCTGGCGCATGCTGATGGAATGTCTGGCGGCAGGACGTGCGATCTCGCTGCCGTCGTCGGCAACCGCCGGCGCCAAATCGATGCTGCGCGTCACGTCTGCCTATGCCCGCATCCGCCGTCAGTTCGGCCTGCCGATTGGCAAGATGGAAGGCGTGCAAGAGCCGCTCGCCCGCATTGTCGAGACGGCCTACGTCAACGAAGCGGCGCGTGGTGTCACGGCGGCCATGGTCTCGCGGGGCGAACGGCCGTCAGTCATTTCCGCGCTGATGAAGTATCAGACGACCGAAAAGCTGCGCCGCGCCGTCAACGACGCCATGGATATTCACGGCGGCCGCGCGATCTGCGATGGGCCGTCGAACTATCTCCAGTCGGCGTATCAGA
The DNA here is from genome assembly GCA_031415475.1 of Hyphomicrobium sp. Taxonomy (GTDB): domain Bacteria; phylum Pseudomonadota; class Alphaproteobacteria; order Rhizobiales; family Hyphomicrobiaceae; genus JAGVSR01. The sequence goes on along the minus strand of JANORU010000255.1, from coordinate 4,599 downwards.
TGGTGCCGGTGGGCATCACGGTCGAAGGTGCCAACATTCTGACGCGCACGCTGATCACATTTGCGCAAGGCGCGCTTCGATCGCATCCCTATCTCTACAAGGAGATCAAGGCGGTTCAGGACGAGGACACAGTGCGCGGCCAGGCGGCGTTCGAAGACGCGTTCCTCGCCCACATCGGCCACGTCGTCTCGACGGCGACGGGCGCGCTCTTCCATAACGTGACGCTCGGGTATTTCGGCGACGCGCCAGCCGAGGTCCCAGAACTCAAACCGATTTACCGTCAACTTTCGCGCTCGGCCAAGAACTTCGCGCTCGTTGCCGACATGACTGTTGGATTGTTGGGTGGCGGGTTGAAGGTCAAGCAGCGCCTGTCGGGCCGGCTCGCCGACGCGCTCTCGGAGCTCTATCTGGTCGCTTGCGTTCTGAAGCGCTTCGAGGACGACGGCCGCCCGGCCGCCGACCGGCCGATCGTTGAGTTGGCCGCCGCCAACGGCCTGACGCGCTTCGAAGAGGCGATCCGCGGCACGATTATGAACTTTCCTATCGCACCGGCCCGCTGGCTGATGCGGGCCATCGTGTTCCCGTTCGGCCGCCATTACTATCCGGCACCCGACCGGCTCGGCTCAGAGGTTGTCAATCTCGTGCTGGCGCCCGGCGAAGTGCGCGACCGGCTGACCAGGCACATCTTCATATCCAAGTCGGCGTCTGATCCGACCGGACTGCTCGAAGTCACGCTCGAGAAGGTGGTCGCCGCCGAGGACGCCGAGAAAAAGCTCGAGAAGGCGATCCGTGCCGGCACGGTCCGCCGCTATCACGGGATCGACTGGATCGGCGAGGCGGTCGCCAAATCGGTTCTGACGGCCGACGAAGGGGCCTTGCTGAAAGAAGTCGAGGATCTGGTCGCGCGCGTCATTGCCGTCGATCATTTCGATCCTTTGGAGTTGAAGCCGAATTACGCCCAAGTGGGCCATAACTCTCGCGGCCTTGAACAGGCCGCTGCCGAATAACGAGACAAGGCCACGACACCCATGAGCAGCGATCTCCCCAATCTTCAAGACTGGCACGTCGATCTCGACCGCGACGGCATTGTCTGGGCGACATTCGATCGTGAAGGTCAAAGCGCCAATGCGCTCGGCCGCCGGCCGATCGAGGAACTTGGCAGTATCGTCGAGTTCGTCGAGGCCAATGCCCGGCCGCGCGATATCAAGGGACTGGTGTTCCTGTCCGGCAAACTGACGACGTTTATTGTCGGCGCCGACATCAACGAGTTCGAGAAGTTCGAGACCGAAGCGCAGGTGATCGAGCAGATCGGCGGCGTCAATGCGTTGCTCGACCGGCTTGAAAAGCTGCCGGTGACCGTCGTCGCTGCGATTCATGGCGTCTGCGTCGGTGGCGGATTGGAGCTGATCCTCGCCTGCCACTATCGCATCGCCACCCGCGATGATGGCACCCGCGTCGGCTTCCCCGAAGTGAAACTCGGCATTTTCCCCGGCTTCAACGGCACGGCGCGCTCGATCCGTCAGGCCGGGCCGATGGCCGCCATGAACGCCATGCTGTCGGGCTCGATGATCCGCTCGGGTGCTGCGCGTGCCATGGGGCTGATCGACGAACTGGTCGCTGGCAAAGACAATCTCAGGTGGGCCGCGCGCAAAGCCGTATTGCAGAAGCGCAAGGCGCAACCGGCCGGCTTTACCAAATCGGCGCTCGGGCTGTGGCCGGCGCGCGCGGCTCTCGCCAGGAAAATGCGCAGCGAAGTCGCCAAGAAGGCGCGCGAGGATCATTATCCGGCGCCTTACCGGCTGATCGATTTGTTCGAGCAGCATGGCGGTGATCTCGACGCGATGAAGAAGGCCGAGACGCGCGCCTTCGCGCCGTTGATGGTCTCCGATCAATCGCGCAACCTGCGGCGCGTTTTCAAGTTGCAGGAAGCGTTGAAGGCGCAGGCGCCCAAGAAGCTCGACTGGAAGCCGGTGCGCGTCCACGTCATCGGTGCCGGTACCATGGGCGCCGATATCGCCGGTGTCTGTGCCGCGTCGGGCATGGAAGTGACGTTGCAGGATATTTCGGCTGAGCAGCTTGAAAAGGGCATCAAGGCGCAAGGCAAGCTGTTTGCCCGCAAGTTCAAGACCAAGGCTTTGCGCGATGCCGCCAAGACGCGGCTGATCGCCGACAAGGATGGCCATGGCATTGCCCGCGCCGACGTGATCATCGAAGCGATCGTCGAACGGCTCGATATCAAGCAGAAGCTGTTCACCGATCTCGAAGCCAAGGCCAAGCCCGATGCGGTGCTCGCCACCAACACGTCGTCGCTGAAGCTCGCCGAAATCAGCCAGCCCTTGAAAGATCCCGGTCGGCTCGTCGGCTTGCATTTCTTCTCGCCCGTTCCTCAGATGATGCTGGTCGAAGTGGTGCGCGGAGATAAAACCCGCCAGTCCGAAGTCGACAAGGGGGCGGCGTTCGTGCGCGCCATCGACAAACTGCCACTGATCACCAAGGACGTGCCGGGCTTCCTCGTCAACAAGGTGCTGACGCCGTACATGTTCGCGGCCATGGCCCGTCTCGAAAAGGGCGAGGACAAGGAAAAGATCGACGAAGCCATGCGCCGCTTCGGCATGCCGATGGGGCCGATCGAACTCGCCGACAGCGTCGGGCTCGATATCTGCGCCCACGTCGCCAAGATCCTCGGCAGTGGATCGGAGGGCTCGCGGCTCGATGCGCTGGTTGCCGCCGGCAAGCTTGGCAAAAAAACCGGCGAAGGGTTCTACAAGTGGCAGGACGGCAAGGCCGTGGCAGGAAAGTCAGATTATTCGTCGTCCGATCTCGATAAACTGGCGCGCGAGCTGGTCGAGCCGATCGTGCGCGAATCGCAGAAGAGCCTGGATGAAGGCGTAGTCGCAAGCGCCGATCTGGTCGACGCCGCCATGATCTTCGGCACCGGCTTTGCGCCATTCCGCGGCGGACCGTTGCATTACAAGGCGAGCCAGGGTTCAGCGACAAGCGTCCGCGCGGCCGCGGAATAATCCAGGAAAAACGGATGACAACCATGACCAAGCAAGTGAGACGTGTGGCCGTCATCGGCGGCGTGCGCATCCCCTTTTGCCGCTCGAACTCGCTGTATGCCGATCTCTCCAACCAGGACATGATGACGGCGGCGTTGAACGGGCTGGTCGATCGCTACACCCTCAAAGGCCAGCACATCGACGAAGCCGTTGGCGGCGCGGTCGTCACGCATTCGAAAGACTTCAATCTGATGCGTGAGTCGGTGCTCGGCACCAAGCTGGCGCGCTCGACACCCGGCGTCACCATGCAGCAGGCGTGCGGAACCAGTTTGCAGGCGGCCTTGACCATCGGCGCTAAAATTGCGGCCGGCGAAATCGAAAGCGGCATCGCTGCGGGCTCCGATACGACGTCGGACGCCCCGATTGTGTTTTCCAAGAAGTTCTCGACGCGCCTCGTGCAGGCCGGTTTGCAAAAGACGACCTGGGACAAGGTCAAGGTGTTTAAGGGGCTTTCGCCCGCCGAATTGACGCCGCAGCCGCCGTTGGTTCGCGAGCCGCGCACCGGCCTTGGCATGGGTGAACATTGCGAACTGATGGCGCAGGAATGGAGCATTCCGCGTGCCGAACAGGATCAGCTTGCGTTTGAAAGCCACAAGAAGGCAGCGGCTGCCTACGACGAAGGCTGGATGGATGATCTCATCATTCCCTGCGCCGGCGTTTATCGCGACAACAACCTGCGCCCCGACATTGAGCTCGAGAAAATCGCGACGCTCAAGACCGCCTTCGACAAAACCGCGAAAGGCACACTGACCGCTGCCAACTCGACGCCGCTCACTGACGGCGCGTCGAGCGTGCTGCTGGCAAGCGAGGACTGGGCCAAGGCGCACGGCCTTCCGGTCGCCGCTTATCTCACCTACGGCCAGCATTGGGGCAACGACTTCGCGGCCGGCGAAGGGCTGCTGATGGCGCCGACGATTGCGGTCTCGAAAATGCTCGACCGAGCGGGCTTGAAACTGCAGGACTTTGATTTTTACGAAATTCATGAGGCGTTCGCCGCGCAGGTGCTGTGCACACTCAAAGCCTGGGAAGACCCGGCCTATTGCAAAGCGCAACTCGGCAAAGACCAGCCGCTCGGCTCGATTGACCGGGCTAAGATGAATGTGAAGGGCTCGTCGATCGCCGTCGGCCATCCGTTCGCGGCGACCGGCGCGCGCATTGTCGCCAATCTCGCCAAGCTGCTCGCCACCCACGGCGGCCGCGGCCTGATTTCGGTGTGCACCGCGGGCGGTATGGGCGTCGCGGCCATCATGGAAGCGCCGACAACGGCCTAGCTCTCTAGGCACTCCTGCGCTAACAGGGCACTCGAAGCTGCTTCGAGGACTCTGATGCCTGCCGACCAGAATTCAAAACAACTCAATGCCGCGCGCGCCATTATTCGCGATGTGGCCAAGTCGCTCGATCTCAACGCCTGGGTGCGGCTGTGGAACGACGAGCGCTTGCCGCTTGGCAAAGCCCCGACCGGCACGCTCGAACTCAAAATCGCCTCGCCCGAAGTGCTGACGGCGATTGTCAGAAAGCCGACGCTCGATAGCGTCATCCG